>JBKJQU010000229.1:0-6247 GCA_046594995.1 Aestuariivirga sp. | reverse complement strand
CGAATGGCCGGAGAGTAACGCACTCTCCGGCCCAAGACTATTCGTCTGGAAGGACTTTGCATAGCCGTCGATCAGGTGCCGTAATCCTCGTCCAAAGAATCCTGTCAGGCTGATCCTTACTCGTAAACCTTCGTCAGGGTCGAGACTTTCGGCCAGTTCTTGTCGGCCTTGGAGATGAAGCCGGGAATGTCGGCGCTCCATTCCTTGCGGACATCAAGGCTGTAGTTCAGGTAGAGCTTGTCATCGACGATGGTAAAGGCATCGGGCGCAATCGCAGCCTTGTAGCCACCTGCCGTGCCGAAGGCGCAGAAACCGTTATACTGCGGGGCATATTTCTCAGAGTTGGCGGTGAAGCTGTCGAGATTGGCTTTCGAGCTGAAGCGGAATGTCGACCCCTTGTATTGCGAAACGAAATCGGGCGAGCCTGCGACGGCCTTCCCCTCCAAAAAATAGGCAACGGGGTCGTAGCCGCGGATGGCCACCCCATCCTTCTCGTAAAAGTCACCGGACTGCGCCGCAGAGGCAAAAAATGCAAACACGAAAGGAACTGCCAGCATAAGGAACATTTTCTTCGCGGCACGTATCATATTCATCATGGCATCTCCTGATCTGAACTGATTTGCACGCGACGGAAACGGCAGCTGCAGACTCACTTGCTGAGTAAGGAGCTACCGGGTTCGCCGTACACGGTCAAATCGCGAAGCCGTGACATGAGAAAGGCCCGCGAAGCGGGCCCTTGCTTTCGTCAACATATTGAATCAAGCCACCGAGGCGAGGATCTTCGGCAGCTTGTCGGTGAAGATTTCGTCGATCTGGTTTTCGGTGATCATCAGGGGCGGCGAGAGCGCGATGGTGTCGCCGGTGATGCGCACCATCATGCCCACGTCATGGAAGCCATTCTCCATGGCCTTGTAGGCGCGAAGACCCGGCGAGCCTTCGATGGGCCTCATGTCGATCGCCGCCACAAGGCCGATGGTGCGGATGTCTTCCACCAGCGGATGGTTCTGCAAGCTGAAGGCGGCATCGGCCCAGACGCTCTCGAGCTTCAAGGCATTCTCGAACAGGCGCTCGTCGCGGTAGAGGTCCATGCAGGCAACACCGGCGGCAGCCGCCATCGGGTGGCCCGTGTAGGTATAGCCATGGAACAGCTCGATCACATGATCGGGGCCGTTCATGAACTGGTCGTAGATGCCCTGCCTGACCATGCAGCCGCCCATCGGCACGGTGCCGGAGGTGACGCCCTTTGCGAAGGTCAGGATATCGGGCACGACGCCGAAACGCTCGGCGGCGAAGGCGTGGCCCAGGCGGCCGAAGCCGGTGATGACCTCATCGAAAATCAGCAGGATGCCGTGCTTGTCGCAAATCTCGCGCAGACGCTTCAAGTAGCCTTTGGGCGGCGGCAGAACGCCTGTGGAACCGGCCATCGGTTCGACGATGACGGCGGCGATGGTGGAAGCATCATGCAGTGCAACCATCCGCTCCAGATCTTCCGCGAGATGGGCGCCCCAGGTGGGCTCGCCACGGGTGAAGGCCTGTTCCTTGCGGTTGTAAGTGTGCGGCAGGTGATCGACACCGGCCAGCATGGCGCCGAACCACTTGCGGTTGGCGACCATGCCGCCGACCGAAATGCCGCCGAAGTTCACGCCGTGATAGCCACGCTCGCGGCCAATGAGACGCGTGCGCGAGGCCTGGCCGTTGGCGCGGTGATAGGCGAGCGCGATCTTCAGCGCGGTATCGGCGGCTTCAGAACCCGAATTGCAGAAGAAGGCGTAGTTCAGGTCACCCGGCGCCATGGTGGCGAGGCGTGAGGCAAGTTCGAACACCTTGGGGTGGCCGAACTGGAAGGTGGGGGCGAAATCAAGCTCGGCCGCGGATTTCTGGATGGCTTCGACAATGGGGCCACGGCAATGGCCGGCATTCGAGCACCACAGGCCCGCCGAGCCATCGAGAATGGGACGGCCGGTGAGATCGTAATAGTGCATGTCCTTGGCGCGGGCGATCATGCGCGGGCGCTTCTTGAAGGCCCGGTTGGGCGTGAAGCCCATCCAGAACGGCTCAAGATTATTGGGGGACGGCTCCCACGAGGTGGCGCCTTCCAGATTCATCGGCTTGTTCATCGATCATACTCCTCCGAGCGATGGACCCTGATAGCAGAAAGGGGCCCCAAGAGGAAATACACCAGCTTGGCGCGGTGGCGGGGGCCAGATCAGGGTCAAGGGACAAGGCCTCTATCCGGCAGCGATGGTTGGCGGAGCGGGCTTGGCTTCCCGCGCTTCCCGCGCAACGCCGGCCTTCGCGGCATCGATGATGGCGCGCTGGCGCTTCTGCTTTTCCATTTCCTGGGCGGTGCCGCGGGTTTGCGCGTAGAGGCCCAGTTCCGCCTCGGCGGCGCCGGGCGGGGTGATCGCCAGATCGCGGTATTCGAACCGCCTGGGATCGGCCCAGATGCGCTTCATCGTGCGGCGGAGCTTCAGGTAGTTCCACGCCATGCCGAGAAGATTGCGCGATTCGCTCAAAGCGTAGCGCGGGTAGAATGTCAGCGCATTCTCGACTGGCATGCCGGAACGCCGGTCGCGGCGGGCTTTCACCCGGAAGTAGCCGCCTTCCAGCGGGTGGCAGCCATAGAAGCGGCGGAAATCCCGATACCAGAGGAGGCGGTAAACCGTGGTGAAGCGCTTGTTGGAGCGGAGCGCCGTCATCCGGCGCAGGATCGTCTCCATGTGCTCGAAGGTGTAGAAGCGGTCCCACACCTCATTATAGACCTGATCCCATTCCGCATCCGACATCTTCTGGTGATGGGTGACGCGGTGGTTGAGGTCGTACTTGTTGAGGTCCGGGTCCATCCAGATGCCCTTGCGCGTCAAGGTCTGGTGGTCCTCGCTGCCCGGCAGCGGCGTGAGGTTGGTGAAGTAGATCAGGTCAACCGGCAGCTCGCGCTTGAGGACTTCGATGTCGTTCAGGATCGATGCCCGCGTATCGTTCGGAAAGCCGATGATGTAACCGACCGTGATGACCACAGGATGCTTCTTCCAAGCCAAGAACATCTCGCGGTATTCGCCGATCTTGTTCTGGCCTTTCTTCACGGCGGCCAGATTGTCGGCATTGATGTTCTCCAGCCCCATGAAGACCTGGTCCACACCCGCGCGCACGGCCTTGTCGATGAAGTTCGGGATACGGTGACAGAGCGTGTCGACCTGAACCTGGAGGCGGACGTCGATCCCCTCCTTCTCGCGCAGTTCGATCAGGCGGTCAAAACAGGGTTCCCAGTTGCGGTTGCGCGCGAGATTGTCATCCGTCAGGAAGAAACGGTGAACGCCGATCACGTGATTGGCGCGGATGATGCGTTCCAGATCATCCGCCGAGCGGAAGCGGCTGACGCGGCCCTGCACATTGATGATGGTGCAGAAGGAACACTGGAACGGGCAGCCGCGGCCGAGATCGAAACTCGAATAGGCCCCATAGGTGCGCTTCACCTCATCGAGGCCCAGAACCGGAACGGGCGAGCCCTGAAGGTTCGGAAGCTTGTCGCGCCAGTCATAGCGGGGCTTCAGTTTTCCGGCCCATGCATCGCGCAGCACTTCGTCCAGGCGGCCGTCTTCCGCTTCGCCGATGAAGAAGCTGATGCCGAGGTCTTCGGCGGCTGCGATCTCGGGCGGCGTGCCCTCGAGCATGGCAAGCGAGCCCGAGGCATGAAATCCGCCAATGCAGACAGGAAGTCCCGCGGCGAGGAATGGCCGGGCGAGGTCCAGCGCGCGTGGAAACTGGTTCGACTGCACGCCGACAAGGCCGATCATGGCCCTTCCACCATCGCGCCTGATCATGTCGATGAGGCGCTTCGGCTTCACGCGGGTATTGGTTTCGTCCATCGTAAAGATGCGGATCTCGACGTTATCGCCCAGCACCTTGCGGTCGCGGCAGTCCAGCGCGATGCCGTTGACACAGGCAAGCGCATTCGACGGAATCGTCGAATAGCGCCACTGCAGCGGATAGCCATCGTCGTCGTAGTGCGTCGGCTTGATCAGGATCAGGTGAAATACGCCCTGCCTCGCGGGATCGGTCATCATCATGTCCTTCGGCCATGGCGGCGGGGCCGCAAGGCTTGCGTCGTTTTCAGGCGATCAAGTTAGTGGAGGGAGACTTTCCGGACAAGGCTTGATTGGCACAACCCAAGCGGCTGCCGGCTCAGGTCTTCCAGCCGCCAATGAGCGCGCGGTGCTGGCGGCGCAGCGTGGCGCGAAGTTCCGGCACGCTCATCTCCTCGGTCTTCACGAAACTGATGAAGTTCATGTTGGTGTTGTTGAAGATCACTTCGCCGAGTGCCGCCGCATCGGCCTCCGGATCGAGCATCCGGAGCGACTGGAGCTTCTCGATCAGGTCGCAAACCTGCCGGGCCAGTGCCACGTCGAGCGCCGCATAGGTCTCGCCGAAAGGACTGCCGGGCTGCTGGGTGGAGGTCGCCATGGCTTGGCGCCACATTTCCTTGCTCAGGTAGTGCAGCGAGTGCTCGATGTAGTTGCCGATCAGGGCATCGACGGCCCTTTCGGCACTTTGCGGCGGCCTTGCGATCACCTGCTCGCCGTAGCGCAGCACTTCGTTCACCTCGAGGGCGACGATGGCGACAAGTAGGTCTCCCTTGTTCTGGTAGTAATTGTAGATCGTGCCGATCGAGACCTCGGCGGCGGCGGCGATCGACTCGATCTTTACGGCCTCGTAGCCATTCTCCCGGAACAGGCCCGCGGCCGCTTCCAGAATACGGTCGTGGCGGTGGGCTTTCTGCTTTTCCCGGAGGCCTGACATTCGGGCAATGTGCCGGATATTTGAAATTGACTCAAGTTTGGAATTGGTTCAACTTTTTGCAAATACACAGGGAGAAACGAAAATGACCGTTCGCAGCTTCACGCGCCGCCTTGCCGGCGCATCCTTCGCGGCACTGGCACTCATGGGTCTTTCCTATGGCCCGGCATCTGCCGCAGATCTGAACGCGCTCGTCTGGTGCGACCATTCCGACCCGAATCTGTTGAAGCCCTTTGAGGATGCCAATGGCATCAAGGTGAATGTGAAGGAATTCGAGGGCACGGGTGCGGGCCTGGCTATCGTAGAGCAATCGCAGCCCGGTGACTGGGACGTGATGGTGATCGATTCCATCGACGTGCGGCGCGGCGTGGAGCGCGGGCTGTTCGATGCGCTACCCGAGGACCAGCTGCCCATCGCCGACATCTTCCCGGAAGTCGTCATGGACCAGCACACCAGGATCGACGGCAAGCGCTACGGCATCACCGAGAAGTTCGGCTACAACACCATCGGCTTCAACAAGTCCAAGGTGGATGCGAAGGACATGGAGAGCCTCGCGGTCCTGACGGACGAAAAGTACAAGGGCCGCATTGCGATCTATGATTATTACCTGCCGGTGATCGGCATGGCCGCGATGGCGATCGGCAAGAAGACGGCGGAACTGACCGAAGCCGATCTTCCCGCCATCAAGGAAGAGCTGATGAAGATGAAGGCCAATGCCAAGGCGGTGACGGATGTCGTCGCCAGCCAGACGGCGCTGGCCACCGGCGAAGTCGACATCCTGGTGGGCGGCGGTGAATGGGTGACGGCGGGCATCGCCAAGGAGAACCCGGACCTCGACTTCTCGGTGCCGAAAGAAGGCGCTGTACTGTGGTCGCAGTCTCTCGCCATGTTCAAGGAGTCGAAGAACAAGGACATGGCGCTGAAGTTCATCCAGTACATCATGAGCCCGGACGGCCAGGCGCGGCTTGCCACGTCGTCGTGCTATTGGGGCATGCCCGCCAGCACCAAGGCGGCGCTGACGGACGAGCAGAAGACGACGCTGCGCTTTGCCGAGCAGCCCGAGTTCCTGAAGCGCGCGCAAGGCTACCCCGCACCTTCGGAAGACCTCGACAAGAAGATGCAGGATGTGTGGACCGAGATGATCCAGGCGCAGTGAGCATTTCGGCCAACACACGGATCGGCTGGGCCAGCGTCACACCGGCATTGCTGTGGACGCTGGTGTTTTTTGCGGTGCCGTTTGCGGCAATGGCCGTTGCCAGCCTTTATCCGAAGGGCGGCGACGGCATATCGCTTGCCAACTACACGCAGTTCTTTGCCAACCCCGCATACTGGCGGGCGCTGACCAATTCACTCGAAGTGACGGCCATCGTTACAGTGGTGTCGATCCTTCTCGCCTATCCCTTCGCATGGATACTGGCCTTCGTGGTGCCGGAGCGCTGGCAGCGGCTGGCGC
>JBKJQU010000206.1:0-14225 GCA_046594995.1 Aestuariivirga sp. | reverse complement strand
GGGCGGTCTCGTGTCGGGCAGTCAAGTGGCAGTTGCTTCCTCCACCTTCGGCTTCCAGAAGGAATTTCCGGTCATCGCGGCTGCAGTGCTGGGTGGCACCAGCCTGTTCGGCGGGCGTGGCGGCGTGCTCGGCACCGTGTTCGGCGCGGTGCTGATTCAGACCGTCGAAAACGGACTCGTGATGACCAATGCCAACCCCTATATCTATCCACTCGTCATCAGCGTCATCATCTTCATAGCGGTCTTTACCGACAGTTCACGCACAACGGTGCTCGAGCGGCTGGAGCGGCGGAAGATCAGGGTTGAGCCGGATTGAGCCTCCCTCCAATTCCAGGAGCGTGCAGGAGGAGATTTCGTGAGCATTCCATTTGATCTTACTGGCCGCGTTGCGCTTGTTACCGGCGGCAACGGCGGCATCGGGCTTGGCATCGCCAAGGGCTTGGCGCAGGCCGATGCGATGGTTGCAGTCGCCGGGCGGAACTCAACGAAAAACAGCGCAGCCGTAGCAGAGCTTGAAGCATTGGGCGCAAAGGCCATGGCGATCGAGGCAGATGTCTCCGATGAAGCTTCCGTGGCCCGAATGATCACCAGCGTCGCAGAGCGATTTGGCAGGATTGATATTCTCGTTGCCAATGCCGGCATCAATATCCGCAAGCCGCCCGAAGATTATGCCCTCGCCGAGTGGCATCATATCATCAATGCCAATCTGACGAGCTTGTTTCTCTGTGCGAATGCCGTGCTGCCGGAATTCAAGAAGGCGGGCGGCGGCAAGATCGTTACGATCGGATCTATGTCATCGATCTTTGGCGGCGCAATCATCGGCCCCTATGCCGCAAGCAAGGGTGCCGTCGTTCAATTCACGAAATCGCTCGCAGTGTCATGGGCGACCCACGGTGTGCAGGCCAATTGCATCCTGCCCGGCTTTATCGACACTGACCTTACGCGCGGTGGGCGGCAATCGGCACCTGCGATGTTCGCGAAAGTGGTCGAGCGCACACCGGCGGGGCGCTGGGGGCAGCCGGAAGACCTTGCAGGGCTTGCCGTGTTCCTTGCCAGCCGCGCATCGGACTTTATCACCGGCACCGCCATCCCGGCCGACGGCGGTTACTCGGTACAGATCTGACAGGAGATTGAAATGACTGATACCAACACTGTTGCAGGCAGGACGCGCGTGGGCCTCATCGGCTGCGGCTTCTATGCGCAAAACCACCTCCACGCCTGGAAAGATCTGGCATCGGAGGGTGCTGACCTCGTCGCCGTCTGCGACCGCGACGAGAGCAAGGCGCGCGCTGCCGGTGAAAAGTTCGGCGTGCAATGGTTCACCGATGCCAAGACGATGCTCGACACCGTACCTCTCGATCTCGTGGACTTGACCACGCGCATGGACACGCACCAGGAACTGGCAGCACTCACATCCGAACGCCACATCCCGACCGTTGTGCAAAAGCCTTTTGCGCCGGAATGGAGAGACTGCATCGCCATTGTCGAGAAAGCAAAGAAGCACGGTGCCTGGCTTGCGGTGCATGAAAACTTCCGTTTCGCCACCTCCATGATGCGGGTGAAGCAGGTGCTCGACAGCGGCACCATCGGCGACCCCACCTGGGCGCGGTTGTCCTTCCGCACTGGCTTCGACGTCTACAAGGGCCAGCCTTATTTCTACAATGAAGAGCGGCTCGTCATTCTCGATGTCGGCATCCACATTCTCGATCTGGCGCGCGTCTTCATGGGCGAAGTCGAGCGTGTCTATTGCGAGACGCAGAAACGCAACCCAAAGGTCCGCGCCGAGGATACAGCCACGATCATGATGCGCCACACATCGGGCGCGGTCTCTATCGTCGAGTCCACATATGAAGCAAAGCGCAGTGCCGATCCCTTCCCCGAAACAATGCTGGAGATCGAGGGACCGCTTGGCTCCATCATCGTCTCGAAGGGCGAAGTGATGACCGTGACGACACAAGGTTTAAGCTTCGAAGAGAGGATCGGTTCTCCCCTCCTCTCCTGGACGACAAGGCCCTGGCATGTATCGCAGGAAGCCGTGCGCAACACCAACTTCCACATGATGAAGGCCTTGCGCGCAGGGCGGCCCGCCGACACCTCCGGCGAGGATAATCTCAAGACATACGCGCTGGTCGAGGCCGCCTATGAGTCCGCCGCCACGCATGCAAGCGCAAAGCCCAAGATGTAATACAGCAGAAAGTCATCATTCATGAACAGCTACCCCTTCAGCGCGGCCGACCTTGAAGTCCTGAAGCAGTGGGACACACCGACGATCTGCAACGGTCTCGAATTGATCGCGCCGGAGCGGCGCGCCGTGGGCTTCACCGTGGAGCAGATGGTTGCGGTGGACCGGAAGTTCCCGCCCATCGTGGGGGTGGCGCGCACCGGGATGGTAAGGGCGAAGGAACCTCCACGTGGGGCGATCCCTACCCGCGACGCCTGGTATGACTATGTTTCGGCGAGCGATCTGCCGGCCATCGCCGTCATCCAGGACATTGACGACCGGCCGGGATTCGGCGCTTTTTGGGGCGAAGTGCAGACGACGATCCACAAGGCGCTCGGCGTTTCGGGTTGCGTGACCAATGGTTCATTCCGAGATCTCGACATGCTGGCGCCGGGCTTCCAGATCGTCGGCGGGAGGATCGGGCCAAGCCACGCGCATATCCACATGGTGCAGATGAACTGCGATGTGAACATCTTCGGAATGCTGGTAAAGCATGACGATGTGATCCATGCAGATTTCCATGGGGCAGTCGTCATCCCCTCCGAGGCTGTGAAGAAGCTGCCCGCGGCGATTGATCTGTGTACGCGCCGCGAGAAAGTGATCCTCGACATGGCGAAGAGTTCCGGCTTCACATCGCAGAAGCTTCGAGAAGCGCTCAAGGCAGCGGGCGAGATTCATTGAGCCTTCAGGCAGGGATTTGAGAGTTTGTTCAAGTCGCCGTTGTGCGTGGGCGTTATTGGTTGCGGTTTCTTCGCGGAGAACCACCTCGCAGCGTGGACGGCAATCGAAGGCGTCATACTTTCTGCCGTGTGCGATCTTGATATCGAAAAAAGGCGAGGTCAGCTGCACAAAGGTATGGTGCCAGACATGTTTATGCCAGCGCAAAGGAATTAATGGACTCATGGCACGTCGACTTTGTCGACATCGCAACAACCATGAGGTCCCATGTGGAGCTTGTAAGTCTTGCTTACCGAACCTGAAACGTCGGGCGCTGACAGCCGCAAGACCTATGAACTGGTATTCGGAGCTTATGAATCAGCCCGCAGTGGAAGCGCCGTCACACTTACTGCCTGAGAAGAAAGGCATCGCATGACAGATTTCAGGATAGGCCTTACGGCAGATCTCTTCGACACTGCGGGCCGCCCGGTGTTCGGCACCGCTCCGCTTCAACTCTTCACAGATGCGGGGCTGACATGGGACGGTGTTGCCTCGCGATAATGGCATCATCGCTCCTGTGGCGCTGGGCAATTATGATGCCCTGTTCATCGGTGGGTCGCGCGTCAATGAGGCAACGCTGAATGCGGACACTGGCCGCCTGCGGGTGCTGGTAAGCGGCGTCCCGGTCTGGACGGCTTATGAAGTGCTTCTGCTCTGGGCCTACGCCAACAGCAATGCTCCGATGATCAGCTGTGCCGATCATCCGGCAGGTTTCGTGGCATTGTTCTTCCTGGTACCTTTCATTCACGAGGTCGGCTTCTATTTTGCTCATCGCCTGATGCACTGGACGCCGCTTTACGAGGCTGCTCACAAGCTGCATCACCGCAATATCAATCCCGGCCCCTGGTCAGGGATGTCCATGCATCCGATCGAGCATATCGTCTATTTTCCGACGATTGCCCTTTTCTTCCTCGTTCCTTCGCATCCCATCCACATGATCAATCTCGCCTCGCGCCTCGCGCCTCGGGCTTGCGCCGGCGCAATGGCACACCGGTTTCGAAAGGATGGTTGTCGGACAGGAGACAAACATGAATATATCCTACTTCGCGCACTATCTTCACCATAAGTATTTCGAGGTGAATTATGCCGAAGGAATGGTGCCGCTCGACAAGTGGTTTGGCTCGTTTCACGATGGCACACCAGAGGCGCATGCGGCAATGAAGGCCAGACGGCACCTGCGCTGATAAATATGCTGCGCCGGCAAAGTGGAAGGCCCTGCAGCGGGACGGCGATCTTCTGCAGGGCCTCCTCAAACATCCACTCACAAGGAGCAGATATTCTGACCTGAGAATTCCGCCGGGTTAACATTGTTCCGGCGGGTAGAGAAGATTTTGCTGCTGTCGGACAGCCTTTGCCGGATCGCCTAGCTCGGCATCGTGATCTGCAGTTTCACGTCGGTTGGCAAGCCGCTGGCCGCGCGTTCGAATGCCTTGATGCTGTCCTCGAAGTCATAGACGCCCGTGATCAGCGGCTTCAGATCTACCTTGCCGGACGCAATAAGGCTCAAGGCGCGATCAAAGATGTTGGCATAGCGAAAGACCGTCTCTATGCGCACTTCACGCGAACATGCAGCCGCAACATCGAACGGCACGGGATCGACAGGCAGCCCCACGAGGACTATAGTACCTCCGGGGCGAACCAGGTTGAAGATACCATCGTAAGCCTTGGCGCTGCCGCTTGCCTCGAACACGACGTCTGCCCCCCAGTTCGCGGTTTTCCGGGCAATCACGCTGGCGAAGGTTTCGGCTTTCAGGTTGACCGGAATGATGCCGTCATAGCGGCCGGCGATTTCCAGCTTCTCTGCACTGAAATCTGAAATGTAGACATGGCTGCAACCGCCTGCGAGTGCGGCCAATGCCACCATGATGCCGATGGGACCGGCACCGATGACGGCTGCAACATCGCCTGGTGTAATCCTTGCCCGGCTGGCCGCCTGCATGCCGATGGCGAAGGGTTCGACCATCGCACCCTCCGCGAAGGACACATTCCCAGGCAGCTTGTAGGTAAATGCTGCTGGGTGGACGACTTCCGGGAGCAGCACACCATGGACCGGCGGGGTGGCCCAGAACGTGACGGCCGGATCGACATTATATTGGCCGAGTTTGGAAGAACGCGAACTCAGGTCTGGAACACCGGGCTCCATGCACACACGGTCGCCAATGCTGAATCCTGTTACATTCGAACCCACCTCGACAATTCTGCCTGCGGCCTCGTGGCCCAGTACCATCGGCGCCTTCACCACATAGGGTCCGATGCGGCCATGGGTGTAATAATGAACATCGCTGCCGCAGACTCCCACCGTGTGGATGGCAATCTTCACGTCGCCTGGCCCCATCTTCATCGGAATGTCGATGTCACGGATTGTAAGTTCATGTTGGCGTTCGAGGACAAGTGCACGCACGATTATTGCTCCTGGTTTCTGGCGCTACAGTAAGGTCCTGACAGGCGGCCATGCAACATGAAAGGCCATCAGGCGCGCGAACACAGCGAACTAGACGATGGCCTCGTGCCGCGCTCGCGCAGCGCCATCGCGGACTGGCGGACAACCTCTGATATCTGCTGAAGCTGGCTACCCAATGGGTTCGCCTTCCGCCAGATCATGCCGATCGTGCGCGAAGGCTGCGGGCTTTCAAAGCGCGCGACCGATACCGTGGAAGAGCGCGTCTCAACGGCTACCGCCATTTCCGGTATCAGTGTCACGCCGATTCCGGCACTGACCATCTGAACCAGCGTGGAAAGAGAACTTCCCTCCAGCAACTCCCGCGGCAGCGTTGATTGCATGTTGCAGAACGACAGCGCCTGGTCACGGAAGCAGTGGCCCTCCTCCAGCAGCAGAAGCCGCATATCGCGCAGCGCTTCGCGGCTAGGAACGGGCTTTTCCGCATCCTCGCCGGGCCGAACCAGAACGAACTCCTCTTCAAACAGGGCTACCTCTGCAAACGAGGGCTCGGATACCGGCAATGCTACGATTGCCGTGTCGAGCCGTCCCTCCGTCAGTTCTTGAATAAGCTTTGCCGTCAATGTCTCACGCACGTGGATGTCGATGCCCACATGCAGTTGTGTCAGCTTGCCGATGATCGTCGGCAGCAGATAGGGCGCAACTGTCGGGATGACGCCAATCCGAAGCCGCCCCGCCAACCGGTCCTGCGAGGCGCGTGCCAGATCACCCAGCTCATCGACGGAATGAAGAATACCGCGAACGCGCGTGGCGAACTCTGTTCCGAAACTGGTGAGCCTTACCTGCCGCGGGTCCCTTTCAAAGAGTATCGCTCCAAGCGATTCCTCCAGGTCCTTGATCTGCAGCGACAAGGCCGGCTGGGAAATGGCACAGGCCTCCGCAGCCCGCCCGAAATGACCATGGCGCGCCAAGGCCTCGAAATAGCGAAGCTGCTTAAGCGTGAGGTTCTTCATAAGATTAATTAATCGCCATAATCAGAAAATACAACTTAATCTAATCGTGCACTTGCGGTAGAAGGCCTGTCACAGACGTGAAATCGTGCAAGATTTCATAGCCCGATCGATTGCAGCCACCATTGGAGAGACAACATGGACCGCAGAGAAGTTGAACCGGCAGGCAAGTGCCCGATAATGCACGGGGCTCCGAACCACGCCAGTTTCGCCGGCAGGACGAACCGGGAATGGTGGCCGAACCAGCTCAATCTCCGCATTCTTCACCAGAATTCCACGCTGTCGAACCCGATGGCGCAGAATTTCAATTATGCCGAGGAATTCAAGAAGCTCGACCTGGCTGCCATGAAGAAGGACATCTACGCGCTGATGACCGACTCGCAAGAGTGGTGGCCGGCCGACTTTGGCCATTATGGCCCGTTCTTCATCCGCATGGCGTGGCACAGCGCTGGCACCTATCGCACGGGCGATGGCCGTGGCGGCGCGAGCTCGGGCACGCAGCGTTTTGCTCCTCTCAACAGCTGGCCGGACAACGGTAATCTCGACAAGGCCCGCAGGCTGCTGTGGCCGATCAAGAAGAAGTACGGCAACCAGATCTCATGGGCCGACCTCATGATCCTCACGGGCAATTGCGCACTGGAATCGATGGGCTTCAAGACCTTCGGCTTTGGCGGCGGACGCGCGGATGTGTGGGAACCGGAAGAGGATATCTACTGGGGTGCCGAAGGCAAATGGCTCGAGGACAAGCGCTATAGCGGCGACCGTGCGCTCGAGAACCCGCTCGCTGCTGTGCAGATGGGCCTGATTTACGTGAATCCCGAGGGTCCGAACGGCACACCCGATCCGGTTGCATCGGCTCGTGACATTCGGGAGACATTCGCTCGCATGGCAATGGATGACGAGGAAACCGTTGCCCTGATCGCCGGCGGCCATACCTTCGGAAAGACCCACGGTGCTGGCCCCGCCTCGCACGTCGGCCCTGAACCGGAAGGCGCATCAATCGAAGCACAGGGCCTAGGCTGGCTGTCAAGTTATGGTAGCGGCAAGGGTGGTGACACGATCACCAGCGGCCTTGAAGTCACCTGGACCTCGAAGCCCACACAGTGGAGCAACGACTATTTCTCCAACCTGTTCGGCTTTGAATGGGAACTCACCAAGAGCCCCGCAGGCGCCCGCCAATGGACGCCGAAGAACGGTGCCGGTGCCGGTCTGGTGCCCGATGCATATGACCCTTTGAAGCGGCATGCGCCTGCGATGCTCACTTCCGATCTGGCACTGCGCGCCGATCCTGCATACGAGAAGATCTCGCGGCGCTTCCACGAAAACCCGGATCAGTTCGCCGATGCCTTTGCGCGGGCGTGGTTCAAGCTTACCCACCGCGACATGGGTCCGAAGGTCCGTTACCTCGGGCCGGAAGTTCCCGCCGAAGACCTGATCTGGCAGGACCCTATTCCCGCCGCCGATCATCCGCTGATCGATGCCAAGGATATCGCGTCACTGAAGTCGCAAATCCTCGCCTCGGGCCTGAGGGTTGCTCAGATGGTTTCCACCTCCTGGGCCTCTGCTTCCACCTTCCGCGGTTCCGACAAGCGCGGCGGCGCTAATGGTGCGCGGATCCGCCTGGCACCGCAGAAGTATTGGGCGGTCAACCAGCCTGCGCAGCTTGCAAAGGTGCTGGCGGTCTACGACGGCATCCAGAAGGCATTCAATGCCGCGCAGACAGGTGGCAAATGCGTGTCGCTCGCGGACCTGATCGTGCTGGGCGGATGCGCCGGCGTGGAAAAGGCGGCGAAGACTGCAGGTCACAGCGTGGAGGTTCCGTTCACGCCGGGCCGCACGGACGCCACGCAGGAACAGACCGACGTCGAAAGCTTCTCCGTGCTCGAGCCGACGGCTGACGGGTTCCGCAACTACCTCAAGACACAGTATTCGGTCTCTGCTGAAGAACTGCTCGTCGACAGGGCACAGCTCATGACGCTGACGGCGCCTGAAATGACCGTTCTTATCGCCGGCCTTCGCGTACTGAATGCGAACACCGATCAGGCGCAGCATGGTGTCTTCACCAAGCGTCCCGAAGTTCTTACCACCGACTTCTTCGTCAACCTGCTCGACATGGGCACGGTGTGGAAGTCAACGTCTCCGGCGGAAGAGGTTTTCGAAGGCCGCGATCGTGCGACCGGTGAACTGAAGTGGACCGGCACGCGCGTCGAGCTCGTCTTCGGATCGAACTCGCAGCGCCGCGCGCTGGCGGAAGTCTATGCCTGCGACGACAGCCAGCAGGCCTTCTTGCAGGACTTCGTGGCCGCTTGGACCAAGGTGATGAATCTCGACCGCTTCGATATCGCCTGAACCCAAAAGCACGATCAAGTTACACTGCAAAGGAGGGCCGCGCCGTTGCGCGGCCCTTTCTTGTTATTGATTACATCCTCTGAACGGGAGATCGCCGTGCCCGCTCCGCCATCACCTGCTACAAGAGTTCTCATGTGGCCTTGAGCAAGGTCGGATCGTTGGCCAATGCCCGCCATAAGTTGTTGACGTAATCCCGTGTTCCGCTTGCTGCGGATACCGCCAAAAACGGCAAGGGCCTTCGCCCAAGCCGCTCCATTGTCCAAGAGAGGACCAGTCGTTATCAGACCATTGCCATGACGCGGGCAGGACCTCCCGTGCCGCCGCGATGCTTCGGCGCGCCGACGAAGACGGTCGCACCCTTGGCAGGCAGCATGTCAAGGTTGTTGACGTTCTCGATGCCATAGCGGCCACCTGGCAGCCACGAATAGTGGACGGCGAAGTCCTTCGAGTTTCCGGGATCGAGCGAGAGCGTGTCGACTGCAATGGCGGCTGCACCAATTTCCGCCAGCAGGTCGGTTGCGTCCTTCCCGAAGCCGGGGAAGGCAAAATTGCCGTCTGGCAGATTGCGATAAGAGGGATCAGCCACCTTCGCCGCCCAGCCAGAATTCATAGCCACGCAGGCGCCCTTGGGAATCTCGCCATTTGTGGATACCCAAGCTTCGACATCGGCCTTCGAAACCATGGCATTGGGATCGTCCTTGGCCTTACCCTTGATATCGATCACGCAGAGAGGGCAAACGAGGCTCTGAGGTTCGAGATCGGCGACTGAGGTTCCCGCTTCCGTGAAGTGCAAGGGCGCGTCGATATGCGTGCCGGTGTGTTCGAAGATCGTCAGCTTGAAAATGGTGTAGCCGTCCTTCTTGAAATCGACGATCTTTTCCGCAGATATGCCCGGCTTTCCGTCGAAAGTGGGAAATTTGTCGTCATAGGTGTGGGTGAGATCGACGACCTTGCCGGAGCTTTGAGCGAGCGAGATTTTGGCACTTGTTACACTGGTGGCAAGCGCAGCAGCACCCGCAGCAGCAGACTTGGCAAAGAACGACCGGCGCGAGTGCATGGATGATTTGACGTTCTCAATAATGCAGGCATTGCACATCCGACTTCTCTTTCATGTTGTTACGTGATTCCAAAGGCTATTTCAGCTTTCGCGGAAAGGCAACCTGTGTTGGCGAGATTTTGAGTCAACGTTCCGACATCGCTTGCCAAGGCAGGCCTCGACGATCGGCGAGTTTGCGAGAGTCAGACCATCGACGACATCGAAGTGGTGACGGCCAGCCTCGACGGTCCATCGGCAATTCCATGCCTCGGACAAGACGCGCGCCTGCCACAGGAAGGTTGGGCGTTCGTTACCGCCCACCCACACATGCACTTCTACGTCACGCCGGCGAATGAGCCGTGCGGGGCTCTCAGCGGCGCACAGGGCAGGATCGAGTTTCAGCTTTTCCTGCATTTTAGTAGCAATCAAAGGCTCAAGTTCGGCAAGCGGCGAAATTGGCACCACGCGCGCGATGCGATCGGGGCCATCTTCACAGGCCATCCGTGCCGCGAGGTGACCACCTGCGGAATGCCCGGTCACCACAATCGGGCCTGCGATCTGGCCCGCCACATGCGCGATGGCTTGACGGATTTCTCCTGCGATTTCGGCGATTGAGGCATCGGGCGCCAAAGTGTACGATGGCATGGCACAGGCCCAGCCGCGATCCACCGCTCCCCTGGCAAGATGCGACCAGCTTTCGCGGCCGAAGGCCAGCCAGTATCCGCCATGGATGAAGACAAGCACGCCACGCGGTTTGTCCTGCGGCAGGAACAGATCATATTTCTGGCGCGCGGATGGCCCATAGGGAATGCCCAGTTTCGCCCTGATGCCAAGGCTTTCACGATAAGCTGCCGCTTCCGCTTCCCAGCGCGGCGGGAACTGCTCGGCTCCTGCGATGAAAGCTCCGTTGGCATGGGCACGGTCCGGGTCGATCCAGTCGTTCTCGATTCGCATGCAACTTCTCATGGGAGAAAGGATGAAGA
The DNA here is from genome assembly GCA_046594995.1 of Aestuariivirga sp. Classification (GTDB taxonomy): domain Bacteria; phylum Pseudomonadota; class Alphaproteobacteria; order Rhizobiales; family Aestuariivirgaceae; genus Aestuariivirga. The sequence continues at coordinate 3,511 of JBKJQU010000206.1, read as the reverse complement.
TGTTTGCCAAGCCGGAATGACATTGGAAAGCGACAAGTGCATGCAGAAACCATGCGATCATGACCGCGCATCACCCTCGCATTGGGGACAGTGATCCGTCTACAATCGCGAAAAATGCCACTGAAGGATACTGATCATGAATGCTGTCACAGAGCCCGGCCAGGTTGCGCACAGCCTCAGCTTCACCGAGACCCGCGACCTGTTCGAGCTTCCGGCAGGCGTCATCTATCTCGATGGAAACTCGCTTGGCCCCCTCCCCCGTGCCGCTGCTGCGCGAGTCCAGAAGGTGATGCAGGCCGAATGGGGAGGAGAGCTGATCAAGGCGTGGAACTCGGCCGGCTGGTATGTACAGCCCCGGCGCGTGGGCGACAGGATCGCGAAAATCATTGGCGCCGAGGAAGGCAGCGTGGTGATGGGGGATACGCTCTCGATCAAGGTTTACCAGGCGCTTGCATCCGCTCTTGAAATGAACAGCGACCGCCGCACTATTCTCTCCGACACCGGAAACTTCCCCTCTGATCTTTACATCGCGCAAGGTCTGACAAGGATGCTAGCGAAACGCCATGAGCTGGATCTTGTGGAGCCCGTCGATGTCGAGGCAGCCATAACCACCGAAACTGCCGTTGTGATGGTCACGGAAGTCGACTACCGCACGGGACGGCGCCACAACATGGCGCGGCTCATCGCGAAAGCTCACGCCTGTGGCGCATTGGTGATCTGGGATCTCGCTCATTCCGCCGGCGCTTTTCCGGTGGAGCTTTCCCGCGATGGTGCGGATTTTGCCGTGGGCTGCACATACAAGTATTTGAATGGAGGGCCGGGTGCCCCGGCCTTCATCTATGTCGCCCCGCGCCATGCCGAGCACATACGCCCTGCCCTTGCCGGATGGATGGGGCACCAGCGCCCCTTCGCATTCACGCCCGACTATGAAGCAGCTGGCGGTATCGAGCGCATGCGGGTTGGCACGCCACCCGTCCTTGCGCTTGCCGCGCTTGAAGCCTCTCTGGACATCTGGGAACGGGTCGACATGCAGGCGTTGCGGGTGCGATCGCTGGCGCTAACGGACTTCTTCATCACTGAGGTCGAGCGGCAATGCGCAAGCGTTCGTCTCGTCACTCCACGTGTGCATGAAGAGCGTGGTTCGCAAGTCTCATTTGCGTTCGAAGGCGGTCATGCCGCAATGCAGGCACTGATCGCGCGCGGCATCATCGGAGACTTCCGCGCACCCGACATCATGCGCTTCGGCATCTGCCCGCTGTTCAATACGGAAGCCGAACTTCAGGCTGCAGCTTCCGCCATCGCGGAAATCATCAACACCGGCATCTGGAAAGACCCTCAGTACCAGAATGTGAACACCGTCACTTGAGCATATAGCTCACGATGCTTGAGACGCCGAAGCGCACCGGGTCTATAGCGGGCAGCTTGTGCATGCGCGACAGCAAATCGAGTTCGGCAACAGCATCTTGTTCGCTCATGCGCGATGTATTTAAGCTGAGGCCAACGCAACGAATGCCGGGAGAGGTGACGCGCCCGAGCATGATCGTCAGGTTGATAAGTTCATTGATCCCCGCCGTCGGAAAGCCGGGAAAGGCCGAGAGTTCATTGCGGTCTGGTTCATGGCACACCACGAAGGCGTCCGGCTGCGATCCGTGGAGCAGGCCCAGCGTGACACCAGCGAAGGCCGGGTGAACAAGCGAGCCCTGCCCTTCGATTATATCCCAGTGATCGGGCGCCGCAGCGGGACTCAGGGTTTCGGCCGCACCTGCCACGAAATCCGAAACGACGGCGTCGATGGCAAAGCCATGACCGTCGATCAGCACGCCTGTCTGGCCTGTGGCGCGGAAATCCGCAGATATGCCGCGCTTCACGAGTTCGCGGTGGATAGCGAGGGCTGTGTATTTCTTGCCGATGGCGCAGTCCGTTCCCACTGTCAGAAGCCGATGACCGGTCCGGGGCTTTCCGCTGCCGATGGGAAAGGACTTTTTCGCCAGCCGCACATCATGCAGCACGCGGCCCGTGCGGGCAGCGGCTTCGGCAAGCTCTGGCGTCGATGCAAGCGGCACATGCAATCCGCTGGCGATATCCATGCCATGTTCCATGGCTTCCACCAGCCTTGCCACCCATTGCGGCGGCAACTGTCCGCCCGGCACCGCCGTGCCGATGACGAGTGTTTTCGCACCCTTCGCCGCGGCTTCAATCACGGACATGTTCGGAAGGCCCAGGTCTGCCTTGCGGCCCGGCTCGGCGAGCTGCGCAAGACAGCGCTCGGGCCGCCAATAGGCAAGCCCTGCTCCGGTCTTCGCCAGTTCCGCCATCTTCGTGTCGCCGAGATAGACCAGGTAGGGCGCGGCAATCTCAGTCATTCCAGTCTCCGGTCTTCAGCCCCACAGAGCTGGTGTGAAGCATTCAAGCTTGCCATCGCGATAGACCATCGGCGATGGCCGGTCCTCGGCCAGCAGCAGCGGTCCATCGAGGTCGGCCCAGTTACACAAAGATGCGACGACATAGGCCGGCGCCATGGAAAGCGATGTGCCTGCCATGCAGCCCACCATCAGGCCAAGCCCCATTTCGCGCGCGGAATTCGCCAGCGCCAGCGCCTCGGTGAGCCCGCCCGACTTGTCGAGCTTGATGTTGATGCCGTCATAAAGATGCGCGAGACGCTGGAGATCAGCCACCGTGTGGCAGCTTTCATCGGCATAGATGGGCACGGGCAGATCAAGCCCGCTCAACTCTTCATCCCTGCCGGACCGAAGCGGCTGCTCGATCATCTTCACACCCAGTTCGGCAAGAGCAGGCGCAAAGTGCCTAAGTTCCGCGCGTGTCCATGACTGGTTGGCATCGACGATGATCGCGACACGGGGCCGTGCGGACCTGATGGCCGCGATACGCTCCACCACTTTCACCGTATCCAGCTTTATCTTCAGCACGGCATGATCAGAGGCCGCTGCAACAGCCGCCATCGCCTCAGGCGCAGCCAGTCCGATGCTCTGGTCGACAGCGAGAGAGGCTGGCGCCGGAGCAAGTCCGGCCAGTTCCCAGACTGTTTTTCCGGTTGCCTTGGCATGCAAGTCCCACAGGGCGCAGTCCAGCGCATTGCGCGCAGCACCTGCAGGCATGGCGGCGCAAATCATTGCTGCGTCCTGCCCGGCCAGGATGTCATATCTTGCGGCAGTGAGAAGTGCCAATGTCTGGTCCAGCGTGATATCGAACACGATCGGCACGACGCCTTCGCCCTGCCCGTGATGAGTGCCGTCGCTCACAACGACATGCACCGTATCAAGTGATTCCACGCGGTAGCCAGCAAATGAGAAGGGTTTTTTCAGATACCATTTCTCGGGCGCAACTTCGATGCCCGTCACCTTCGCTGCGAAACTAGTCATCCTTCATCACATCGCGCGGAGCGTTGCCTTGCGGCCTCAGGCGCAAAGTGGGTGCCGCCAGCATGAGCAGCACGAACAAGCCTGTTGCAAGCTTCAGGTCGCCCGGCGGCAAGCCCGCGACGAGGCAAAGC
>JBKJQU010000175.1:0-2989 GCA_046594995.1 Aestuariivirga sp. | reverse complement strand
TGCAACGGCGGCGATCCGTTGTTCTCCAACTCGCAGCGGATCTGGGGCTACGAGACGCCCGATGGCTCGTTCGCGCAGTTCACCCGCGTGCAGGCAAGGCAATTGCTGCCGAAGCCCTTGCATCTCTCGTGGGAGGAAGCGTCCTGCTACACGCTCACCCTTGCAACAGCCTACCGCATGCTCTTCGGCCACAAGCCGCATGTGCTGGGTGCAGGGCAGAACGTTCTGGTGTGGGGTGCGTCAGGGGGCCTCGGCTCGATGGCGATCCAGCTGATTGCGACGACGGGTGCGAATGCCATCGGCGTCATCTCGGATGACGACAAGACCGATTTCGTCACGCAGCTTGGCGCCAAGGGCGTCATCAACCGCAAGAAATTCCAGTGCTGGGGGCAGATGCCGCAAGTGGGCACGTCCGAATACAATGACTGGATGAAGCACGCCCGCGAGTTCGGCAAGGCGATCTGGAATTTCACCGGCAAGGGCAACAACGTCGACATGGTGTTCGAGCATCCGGGCGAAACGACGTTCCCCGTCTCGGTGCTGATGGTGAAACGCGGCGGCATGATCGTCATCTGCGCGGGCACGAGCGGATTCAACCTCACCATGGATGCGCGGTACCTGTGGATGCACCAGAAGCGCGTACAAGGCTCGCATTTCGCCAACCTCATGCAGGCGGCGGCCGCCAACAAGCTGGTGATGGCAAGGCGCATCGACCCCTGCATGTCGGAAGTCTATTCCTGGGCCGATATTCCGAAAGCCCACATGAAGATGTGGAAGAACGAACACCGCCCCGGCAACATGGCCGTGCTGGTCTCCGCACCGACGACGGGCCTGAGAACGCTGGACGATGCCATCGAGGTTTCCGCGCGCTGAAGAACCCCTCACCCTCCCACGCCTTTGACGCGGGCCCCAACTCTCTCCCCGCTGATGCGGGGCGCGAGGGAATATGTATTTCCCTCTCCCTCTTGGGGAGAGGGTTAGAGGCCATTGCGTCAGCAATGGGAGGGTGAGAGGTGGTGCGGTTTTGCTCTGCCGCCGCTAAACTTCGCCATCGCTCATGAAGCGCCTTGCGCGCAGCAGACGCCTGACTTCCAGCACGCGGTTCACTTCTCCCCCAAGGATCAGCACCAGTGCCGAAAGATAGAGAAAGAACATCGCCGCGAACAATCCCGACAATGACGCGTAGGTCGAAGCGAAGGTGTTGAAGTTCACCAGATAGATCGAGAAGGCGGATGACAGCAGCACCCAGGTGATCACCGTCAGCACCACGCCGGGAAGCACGTCGAGGATGTTCAAGTGCTTGGCAGGCAGGATCTTGTGGCAGAGGAGCACGCCCGCCGTCAGCATCAGGATGGCGACAGGATAGCGGAGCTGGTCCAGCGTGGTGAAACTCTGCCGGAAGCCCGGCGCGCGCGCCTCGATCGCCGTGATCACCACCGGCGCCAGAACGATCAGCACGGCAAACGCCAGCAGGAAGATGGCGGAACCGATGATGAACAGCACGTTTTGCAGGTACAGCCACCATGTGGTGCGGTGCTCGCGCAGATCATAGGCGCGGTTCAGCCCCACCCGCACGCTGTCGACACCACCCATGGCGCTCCAGATCGTGAGCGCGGCAGACAGGCTCAGCAAGCCGGTGCGCGGCGTCGTCAGGATCGAGCGGATTTCCGGCACCAGCGGCTTCACCAATTGCTCTGGCGCCACGCTCAGAAGATAGGAGACGACGCCTTCCGCCAGATGGTCGTTGCCGAAGAAGCCCGACAATGCGGTAAGGAAGATCAGGAAAGGGAAGATCGAGAACAGCGTGCGGAACGCGATATTGCCGGCCAGCGGAATCGCCTCGTCGGCGAAGAGCCGGTAAAAGCTTTCGCGCGCGAGATCGGCAACCGACGGCCCGCCATTATCGTCCGTTTCAACCATGGCTATATACGACCATGGGCGTGGCTTAGCCCATGGAGATTACTCAAGCCATAACCTTGCGGGCTTCGATCTCCAGCGATGCCTTCAGGCCGGGATCGAGCTTGAGGCGTGAAGCAAGCATCGCCAGATAGGCCTGCTCGGCCGGGTCGTCAGGATCGATCGCAAGGAACGAGGCCGCATAAATCTCGACGCCCAATTCCGGCGACGTGGCGGATGCCACCACCTGGTCGATGTTGAGCGGCTTCCGCAATTCGTCCATCACCCACGCCTTGGCCTCGGTATCGAGGTCCAGTTCGTCGAGCTTTCCAAAAATCTTCTGCTGCTCGGCGGCGTCGATATGGCCATCGGCCTTGGCCGCGGCAATCATGGCGCGCAGAATGGAAAGACTCATGTCGTCCCGCGCCTTGGAGATCGAGGGCAGGAAGGGTGTTCCCTCGGGCTTGGGCGTGATGTCCTTCATCGGCTGCGGCGCTTCCACCTGCGCGGGCGCGTTCTTCGAGGCCTGCCAGTCGTTGTAGACCTTGTAGGCAAGTCCGGCGAGGGCCGCCGTGCCGCCCATCTGCACGGCACCCTTGGCCATTTTCTTCGATGTCTTGCCGCCCAGCAATATGCCGGCGAGGCCACCCGTTATACCGCCCGTTGCCAGGCCCTTCATGAAATCGGGCGACATGCCGCCCTGCTTCGGCGTTCCGCTGCCGGGCTTGGCGCCGCCCCCTAAGAACTGCTCAAGAAGTTTTTGCGGATCGAACATGCCGTCTCCCGTGAATGATTTTTGTCTCGCAATACAACATGATATCCGCAATTGACAGAAAGATGAACACCTCTCCCGCCCGCTGATCTCCGCCGCGCCTGCCTTGTTCATGGTTATGTGGGCAACGGGCTTTGTGGTTGCAAGGCGCTTCAGGCTCCGTGGCTCGCATGATGTTCGATAAAACGCTGAATGCCGTCCAGATCATCGGCAAGAGGGTGTGTGCCGCCGCCCGTGCTCATCCTCAGGCAGAAACCTGATCTCCCCGCCTGATGCGGTCAATCGTGCCGCGCGCGCGGTCGCGGTGCGATTGGGTTACAT
>JBKJQU010000053.1:0-5245 GCA_046594995.1 Aestuariivirga sp. | reverse complement strand
AGCGTGGAATGGAACAGCCAGGTGAGGATGGCGCCGATGAGGAAGGCCAGCAGCGGCTCGCTTCCGACGGCAGCCAGCACCTGGTGGAAGAGAGTCGCGGTGCTCAAGGGTGCGGATGCCTGCTTGATAAGCGTGAGCGACAGCAGCATCAAACCCAGTCCGATGAGGATGCGTCCAAGATTATGGGGCCGAAGCTCAGCCGACGATGAATGAACGACATAACCCAGAAACAGCAGGATGGGCGAGGCCCAGAGCGTGAAATTCGATCCCGACGCGAAGACCGACGACACGATGGCCGAGCCCACATCCGCGCCCAGCAGCACGGCAAGGCCAAGTGCCGTGCCGATGGCGCCTGATGTTGCCAGCCCCGCGACGATCAATGTCATCGCCGTTCCGGAACCGAGGATGGCGGTGGCAACGCCACCGGCAATCGCCGCCGAGACACGGTTGCCGATGCGGTGCTCGATGAAGTTCTTGAGCCGGTCGCCCCAGGCGCGCATCACGCCGGTGCGAACCATGCGCACACCCCAGAGCAGGAGGGCGATCCCTCCCAGCAGATTGACGATGACGGCGGTGCCCTGGTTCAATGAAGCCTCAAACGGGCCATGGCAGCGACCACGTCTTCACATTGGTGAAGAACTTCATGGCCTCCATGACGCCTTCCTTGACGCCATTCCCCGAATCCTTGATCCCGCCAAAAGGCGACATCTCGATGCGGTATCCCGGCACTTCCCAGATATTCACGGTCCCGACGTTCAATTCCTCGATGAAATTCGTGATGCGCGAGAGATTGTTGGTGCAGACGCCGGAGGATAATCCGAACGGCGTGGAATTTGAAATGCGGATCACCTCTGCATCGTCGTTCGGCACGCGCACGATGGGAATAACCGGCCCGAAGGTCTCCTCGAAGACGAGTTCGGACTGGTGCGGCACGAAGTCGACCGTGATGGGCGGCAACACCGCGCCCTGGCGGCCCGGATCGTAAAGCACCTTCGCGCCCTGCTCCGCTGCCTTGTAGACGCGCGCCTCGAAGGTTTTGGCGGCAAGCTCGTGCACCACGGTGCCGAGATCGGTGTCGGGGTTCATTGGGTCGCCGAACTTGATGGCCTTGGCCTTGGCCAAGACCTTCTCCACGAAGCGGTCGGCAACGCGCTCCTGCACCAGGATGCGCTTCACTGCTGTGCAACGCTGGCCGGAATTTCGTGTGGCGCCGGCCACGGCGAGTTCGGCGGCCTTGTCGAGGTCGCTGTCGGACAAATCGTCCAGGATGATCAGCGGATCATTACCGCCAAGCTCCAGCGCCGCGCGCTTGTAACCCGCTTTCCCCGCGATGATCTTGCCGACCTTGACGCCGCCGGTGAAGGTGATGATGTCGATGTTCCCGTTCGTCACCATCTCGTCGCCGATGTCATCGGGCCAGCCGGTGACGACCTGAAACATTTCCGGAGGAAGCCCCGCTTCATAGAGAATGTCGGCAAGCGCGATGGCCGTCAGTGGCGTGAGTTCGGTGGGCTTGCACACCACGCAATTGTTGGTGGCGATTGCCGGTGCCACCTTGTGCGACACCATGTTGAGCGGATGGTTGAAGGGCGTGATCGCAGAAATGACGCCTACCGGCTCACGCTTGGTGAAGATCTTGCGAGGCTTTCCCTGCGGCGTCAGATCACACGAGAAAATCTGCCCATCATCGATGATGCAGAGTTGTCCTGCCAGCGAATAGACATCATAGGCGCGGCCCACTTCGTAAAGCGAATCCTTCTTCGACAGACCCAGTTCGAGAGTAATGAGATCGGAAAGCTGGTCCTTCCGCGACCGGATGATTTCGGCTGTGCGGAACAGGATCTGCTGGCGCTCATAGCGTGTGAGCTTCGGCGTGTAGCTGCGCGCGATGGCGAAGGCCTGCGCGGCATGTTCCGCGCGGCCTGCGGGCACGGTGCCGATAATTTCGTTCGTATACGGATAATGCACGGGAACAACGCCTTCGGCATCGACCTTCCTGCCACCGATACGCATCGATTCGCTGATGATGGGGCGTGTGCCTGTGGGAGCATTCATCTCAATTCTCCACGATGTGATTGCAGCCCAGTGCGAAGGCATCGAAATTTCGAAGCCGGGCGGGCGGATCCTTGAATTTGCGGTTGGCGATGATAGGCACTTCCTGCTCGGTCAGGCCGCCATGCGAGCGCAGCGGTTCGTTCAAGCCAGAGAGATCGTGCTTGCCGCGCGAGGTGCCGATGACTTTCGACCCCCTCGGTCCGCCAGAGACGACGATGATGTCGCCCAACCGGTCCTCAGGCAACTCGAAGCGCGCGCAGCCTTCTTTTCGGCCCAGCACAACATCGATTCCATCCTGCGCGGAGATTACAGTCATGATATCGCTCACTTCTGGCCCATAGGCATAGACCGTCGCGAAGGAGCCGAGCGCGCCGTGATGCACCACGTATGGATCCGTGATCGGCAGGATGACCTTGGTCTTGCCCGCGCCGAACTTGGCGTCCAGCACATCCTGCAGGTAAACGACATCGGGCGAGCCATCAGCAAGGTGCTTGTCCTTCATGCCGTGGTCCGCGACGATGACGATGATTGCACCACCATCATCGAGCGCGCCCAGATAACCGTCCATCATGGCATAGAAGCTGTTGGCGCCAGCCGAACCCGGCGCATATTTGTGCTGCACGTAGTCCGTCGTCGAGAGATACATCAGGTCCGGCTTCATCGAAGCCAGAAGCTTGACACCCGCCGCGAAGACGAATTCTGACAGTTCCGCCGAATAGACATCCGGCACGCCCATTCCCACGAGGCCACACACATTCTCGATGCCGTTGTCGGCGAGCGTCACCCTGTCGGCCTTCTCCGAGGAAAACGCCACCGCCGTGCCGTCGAACACGAGGCCCTTGCCCAGCAGCAGGCAGAGCTTGTCCTTCGCCGTCACCATGGCGATCGTCGCGCCCTGTTTCTGGAAGGCTTCGAAGATCGTCGGTGCGCGGAGCCACTTCGGATCGTTCATCATCGTCTCCTTGCCCGTTGCAGGATCGATGAGATAGTTGCCGCAAATGCCATGCACGGCGGGTGGTTGGCCCGTGACGATCGAGAGATTGTTCGGGTTGGTGAAGCTCGGGATCGCCGAATGGCCCCGGAGGTTTTCGCCCCTGGCGATGATGCGCTTCAGCTTCAGCATCAGCCCCGCCTGCATCGCGATTTCCATGTAGTCCGGCTCGCTGCCATCGCAGCAGATGACGACGAGTGGCGCAGCAGGCCAGTTGTAGTCTCGTCCGTTGACGGAGACAGTCTTCATCATCAGCCCTCGAGTGGTGCCAGATCGGTGACGTTCATTTCGGCCAAGGCTTCGCGGATGGCGGCGAGCACGCCCTGCATCACCTTCTCGTTCACCTTGCCGATGGTGCCAATCCGGAAGCTTGGCCGCTTGGTGAGCTTGCCGGGATAGATCGCGAATCCGCGTACACGCAACGCCTCGTAAAACTGCTCGAAATCGAAGTTCGGATCGCGTGGCGTGAGAAAGGTCTGGATGATGGGGCCTGCTTCATCGTCGTCAAGCAACGTGGAGAAGCCCATCTCGCGCATGCCCATGATGAGAAGCTGCGCATTCTTCTGATAACGGGCACCGCGTGCGGCAACGCCGCCTTCCTGCGCGTGTTCCTTCATCGCCTGGTGGAAGGCGACGAGCGCGTGGGTTGGCGGCGTGAAGCGGAACTGGCCGTTGTTCTGTAGTCCCATCCACTGGTCATGGAGATCGAGGACCACCGAATGGCTCTTGCCCTTGGACGCGCACAGCAGTGCCCGCTTTACCAGCACATAGGAAAATCCCGGAACGCCCTCGATGCATTTATTGGATGACGACACCATCACATCGATCCCGTCCGACATGTCGAGCGGGAGCGCTCCGAATGACGACATCGCATCGACCATGTAGACCTTGCCCATGGCCTTCACGGCACGCGCGATGTCGGCGATAGGGTTCACGATGCCCGACGTCGTCTCGCAATGGATGACCCAGACATGGGTGATCGCCGTATCCTCGTCGAGCAGCGCCACGACTTCATCCACGCTCGGCACGGCACTGTCGCCCTTGTCGATCTTGACGGCCGGGCGGCCTATCTTCTCCAGGATTTTCGCCGCGCGGTCCCCATAGGCGCCATTGGCGACGATGAGCGTCTTGTTCTCGCCAGTGGGGCAGAAGCTGCCGAGTGCCGCCTCGATGGCGAAGGTGCCGGAGCCCTGCATGATCACGCATTCATAGGAATTGTCGCAATTGGCCAGCGCCAGCAGTCCTGAGCGGATGTCGGCCACCACTTTCCGGAACTCGGCGTCGCGCGAGCCCCAGTCCGCCATCATCGTGGCTTTCACCGTGCGCGAAGTGGTAAGAGGGCCGGGCGTCAGCAGATAGGGCATGTCCTCTTGGCCTGCAGGGCCGGAATAGCGGCGGGCGGTCGTAACCATGAAAGCTCCCTGGATGTATGTCCCGAAAACTGCGCCCTTGACCGCTATCAGTCAAATCGTATGTTCTGATAGAACATATAAGTTTGAACGATATGCGACATGCCCAGCTGAAAGCCTTTCATGCCGTCGCCGTCCATGGCGGCTTCTCTCGCGCTGCGGAGCGGTTGGGCCTCACCCAGCCTGCGGTATCCGACCATGTGCGGAAGCTTGAGGAGACCTACGGCGTCCAGCTTTTCAACCGTTCGGCGCAAGGCGTGAACCTCACCGAAATGGGCCGCAAGCTTTTTGCAGTGGCTGAGCGCCAGTTCGAGGCGGAGACGGAAGCGATGGAGCTGCTGTCGCGCGGGCGCACGTTGGAAGAAGGCCAGATCACCATTGGCGCCGATGCCGCCGTCCATATCCTGCCGCAGCTTGCACGCTTCCGGCTGAAGCATCCGCGCCTCGCGGTTCGGCTGGTGACGGGCAATTCCGCCAGCCTTCTGAAACGGCTGGAGGACTTCTCGATCGACATTGCGGTAACGGCGGAACGTCCCTCGAGCACGGCACTTCTGGCGCGGCAATTGCGCAGTGACAGGCTGGTGGCGGTGGTGCAGCGCTCCTCGCGTCTCTCGAAGCTCCGCCGGATCGGTTTCGAACAGCTGGTAAAGCTGCCACTGATCCTGCGCGAGGATGGCTCGATGACGCGGAAGCTGCTGCTGGAAGAGGCCGCGCGGCGCGGCCTGCGCTTGCAGAACACGATCGAGATCGAAAGCCGCGAGGCAGCACGCGAAGCGGCGGCGCAAGGATT
>JBKJQU010000016.1:0-16022 GCA_046594995.1 Aestuariivirga sp. | reverse complement strand
CCTGGGCAAAAGCCGGAGAAAACGCGAGAATAGACAGCGCTGTGCTCAGCGCGAGAACGCTCTTGTTCATTGTATTGTTCCCTTATGTGTGACGTGTACGGCAGCTTGCGCTGACCTGCTTAGGAAATGCAGGACAGCCGCTATAGTTCCGCTTTCGCAGTCAACCTGCACACAACGTAATACGGGGAAGATCAGTCGATCAGAATGCGCCAGCGACCTCGCGGTTCTCACGCGCGCGCAGAAGAAGCCAGACAACCAAGACACCCGCAGCCTTGCTCAGGGTTTCCGTCGTGAAAGACATGGGCGAGAGATAACCCGAGAGATAAAGGAAGGCGAGGCTGTCGAGCGGGATCGAGATCAGGCTCGATATGAGAATGCGATGCTGCAGCGGCCGCTTGGTAAAAGAGAAAACGCCCCAGTCTGCCATCTCCGAGATGAAGAATGCGGTGAGGCTGGCAATAGCCAGTGCCGGCGAGGTCATGTACCAGGTGAGAATGCCGGCGGCCAAGGTCGCCAGCAGCACTTTGTGGCCCACTTCACGCTGCGCATAATCCCGCAGCACGAACACGGCACCGACAACGAGCGTTGCGAGATAAAGCTCGCCATACGGCGTCGCGAAAGGCGGCACCACCACAAACAGCCAATTCACCAGAACGATGGAAAGTATGTAAGTGGCGGTCCACATGGCTCAGCCTACGATTTCTTCAGGCTTGAAGATCTGCGCGATTTCAATAGCCGCGTTCTCGGGCGAGTCCGATCCATGCACGGAGTTTGCCTCGATCGACTCAGCGAATTCCTTGCGAATTGTGCCAGCGGCGGCGTTTGCCGGATTGGTAGCGCCCATAACTTCGCGATATTTTGCAACGGCGTTGTCGCCCTCAAGCACTTGCACAACAACGGGACCGGAAATCATGAAGCTTACGAGGTCGTTGAAGAATGGACGCTCCTTGTGAACGCCATAAAAGGCCTCAGCTTCGGCCTTGCCCCATTTCACGCGCTTCTGAGCGACGATGCGCAGTCCCGCGCCCTCGATCTTGGCATTTATAGCTCCCGTCAGGTTGCGGCGGGTCGCGTCAGGCTTGATAATCGAGAAGGTACGTTCGGTCGCCATGGAAATCCTCGTAATGTGAAGCATGAATGGAATGGGGCGCCGTATAGCGGCGGCCCATTCATGTTGCAAGGGTCAGGGTGCGCTCAGTCGGCGCGAGCACCCACCAAGGGGGTGATGCGGGCGACCGATACGCGGCGGTTCTCAGCCTCGGCCTCGGCCGTCGGGATCTTGAGGTAGCGCTCGCCGAACCCAACCGTCTCCAGATTCTCAGGCGGAATGACGTAGAAGGTCGACAGGGCCTCTTTCACCGCCTTTGCCCGCTCACGCGAAAGCTGCAAGTTGGCGCCATCGGAGCCCACCGCATCGGTATGACCTTCGATCATGAAGACCTCGTTCGGATTTCCCGCGATAATCTTCTCCATGATCTCGGCAATACGGTCAAGATTGTCGATCTCCTCCTCACGCAGGAAGCCCTCACCAAACCCGAACCGAACGGTATCAATTTCGATACGGGCCACGGCGTCGCGTAGATTGGGATTGGTCTCAACTTCGTCCACCGTGTAACGGCGCTCAATCTTGCGGCGCGGCGGTGCTGCGAGAATGTCCTCCAGTTCCTGATCGTCGGCCTCTGCCGCAAAAACCGAGCGTGGCGGCGGCGGACGGTCATCGTTGAAATCAAGATCAAGGTCGATATCGATGTCGCCCGATTGAACACCGACTGTCAGCTGCTGCTGACGGCGGCGGCGCTCGTCAATCATCCGCTCGCGCAAGATTTCACGGTCGCGCTCCAGATACACCCGAAGTTCCTGGCGTTCAATCTCGGGGTAGCGGTTATCGACGATCACATCGCGGTAGACATTGATACGCCGGCGGAGTTCCGGGTCTTTCAGCTCCTTCGACGGGCGGCGATCGCGGAGGACCACTTGCACCGTTTCATTGTTGGTAACATTGGTCGTGTTGTTGTTGACCGTCACGTTGGTGTTGGTCTGGCTATTGTTGGAACCAGAGACATTACCGCCCTGATTGGCCGTCGTAGTATTGTCCTGCTCTGCTGAAGCAGTCTGGTCCACCTGACTTCTGAGTATGACGCGCTCTTCGGCAAGCTGCTGGCGCATCTCATTTTTAGTGTCCGGTGTCAGCTGGTTCGATGCCAGAAGATCGCGCATCGCACTCAGCCGCTTGCGAAGATCGGCGCGGTTCAGCTTCCGCGCGTCGACATTGGCATCGAGAAGAGCACGCGCTTTCTGTTCCGAACCCGCGTCCACCTTCGTATTGTCGAGCTTGGTGTTGTCGACTGGCGTCTGCTGCGTTGCGGTTTCAGCCTGCTGGTTGTTCTGCTTGGCAGTGCTGCCACTATCGTTGCCGGCTGCCGTATCAGACTGATTGCCACCATCATTCCTGCGGGCCATTTCTACACGGCCTTCCCGCATGATCTGACGCAATTGCTTGCGATCAGCAGCAGAAAGGTTCTGCGACTTTGCCAGTTCTGCGGCCTGCCGCGACTGCTGGCGGAGCTCTGTATCATTCAGCGTGGCAACGGGCTTCACATTTTGGATAAAGGTGCTGACAGCACCCGTCGGGACGCTGCCCGTATCTGCCTGAGCCTGCGTCTGCGTTTCCGGCTGGACCTGCTCCTGGGTCTTCTTTGTTGCTGGGGCTGCAGGAGTTTCCGTCGAGGTTTCAGCGGCACCGCCGTTGCGCCGCTGCATCTCATCCCGGCTGTCGCGTGCAATCTGACGAAGCTGCTGGCGCTGCTCCCCGTTCACGCCGTTGTCCTTGGACAATTGAACGGCCTGCCGCATCTGCTGGCGCAATTCCTTGTCATTGAGGTCTGCAACCGGCTTTACTGATTGAATAAAGCTAGCCGCCTCAGTGGACTCGCCCGTGGCCGATTCGGCAGCAGCGTTTTTCTTGGTCTGAACTTCAGGCTGCGCCTCCACAGCCGGGGCAGTGCTCTGTTCAGCAGTTCCAGCGTTTGCCGTGGTCTCTGCCGGAGCCGCGCCACCAGCCGATTGGCGGTTGGCCAGTTCGTTGTTCAACTGTGCAATCTCCTGCTGAAGCTCGATTGCGAGGTCTTCCGGAAGGCCTTCGACCTGCTGGAACTTCTTAGCCCGCTTCAGCCGCTTCTGGAGGCGGTCTTCATCCAGTTGAGATAGATTCTTGCCGCCTGCAAGGAACTTTCGGATGGCATCTACTGTCTGGTCATTCTGGTCTGCCTGGGCGACGACCATCGTTCCAGTCTCCGCACTTTGAGAAGCGAACCCCGTTCCCGGAACAGCAAACAAGGCAAGTGCAAAAAGGCTAGATTTCAACGGTGAGAATTTCATTCGATAGCTCCTTGTCGGTTTATTAGGGAGCATAACGGCCTCCCAACCTGTCGTGTTCCGCATATGATGGCGTTCCATGGCGGAATTAAGGGACAACTGAGGTTGGTCCGTCACAAGTCTGAATGGAAGCTGATAATGAAACCAACCACTTACAGTTCAACCGAGGGGACATAAAAATCCGACGCACTGAGAAGACGATGGCGGCAACAATGTGGGAACTGCTCATATTCTGGAAACATTCGTTCCGTAAAATCGCCTGCTGGGCACTTCCGAACAGGCGAATTGCTCGTCATACACCAAAATCCAGCGACTTCCGCCGGTATGAAATGAGTTGATTTTGCATCTGGCAACAGCAAGTTCATAAGGAGAAGTTGAACAGCAGAGTGGAATATCCCGGCATGCAGCCATTGACTCGCAGATTATTCCTCAGTGCAGGTGCTATCAAGCTATTCATGGTTACCGTTCCCGCCTTTGCGGCAACGCCGGTATTCTACCGCAATCCCGGCTGCGATTGTTGTCATGTGTGGACTGAAAGGATGGCCGCTGCCGGTCTGCCCGTTGCACTGCGGGATAGTGATGATCTAGGCGGTGCTTCGGAGAAGTTGGGTGTTCCAGCTGCTCTTCAAGGGTGCCATGTCGGTGAAATTGGCGGCTATGTAGTCTCGGGTCATGTCCCACCCCAGGACATCAAACGCCTCTTGAAGGAGCAACCCCAGGCGCGCGGCCTTCTGGTGGCCGGAATGCCGATCGGTTCGCCGGGAATGGAGATGGGCGGCCAGACAGAGCCTTATGACGTCCTGTTGCTGATGGCTGATGGATCAACGAAGGTATTCGCCAGCTATAGCTAGAGACGCCCGGCTTCGATGATCCGTTTCAGGAAACCCCTTGTGCGGTCCTGCGTTGGATTGCCGAAAATCTGTCCAGGCGGCCCTTCTTCATGGACGACGCCTTCATAAAGAAAACACACCTTCGAGGCGACTTCCCTTGCGAAGCCCATCTCATGCGTCGCGAGCAGCATGGTCATTCCCTGCTGCGCGAGATCACGCACGATATTAAGTACCTCCGAAACCAGTTCCGGATCGAGTGCTGAGGTGATCTCGTCGAGCAGCATCACCTTCGGTTCCATTGCCAGCGCCCTTACAATCGCGACGCGCTGTTGCTGCCCACCGGAAAGGCGGTCAGGATATTCGCGGGCCTTGGCTTCAAGCCCGATACGCTTCAGCAGAACCATGGCCTTCTCTTCGGCCTCTTCCCGCCGGAGCTTCTGAACCTTCGTAGGCGCGAGAATGACGTTTTCAAGCACGCTCATATGAGGGAAAAGATTGAAGCTCTGGAAAACAATGCCGACATCCTGACGGAGCCGGTTGAGATCGACACCCGGGCCTGACACGCGATCGTCCATCAGCCTGATTTCGCCGCCCTGGATTTTCTCCAGTCCGTTGATGCAGCGAAGAAGGGTGGACTTTCCACAGCCCGATGGACCGATGAGACAGACGACCTGATGCTCGTTCACATTCAGGTTCACGCCCCGCAACACCTTCATGGGGCCGAACTCTTTCTCGACGTTCTTGATCTCGAGGAAGGCCATATCAGCCACCAGCCCGCATGCGGGCATTGTCGCGGTCGATGAGACGGTCTACAAAACGGGCCTGTGGAATGGTAATCAGTACGAAGAGGATTGCCACGATGGTGACAGCGGAAAGATTGAATGCGTTCGATGAAATGATGCGCGACTGGTTGAAGGCATCGATGACGCCCACAACCTGCACCAGCGCCGTATCCTTCTGCAGTCCGATGAAATCATTGAGAAGCGGCGCCATGATACGGCGCACAGCCTGCGGCACCACGACGTAGCGCATGGTTTGCATGTATGAGAGACCAAGAGAGCGGGCGGCTGACACCTGGCTCCAGTGGATGCTTTCAATGCCGGCCCGATACACTTCCGCAACATAGGCACCATAGGTGAGCGTGAGCGCGAGGATACACCACCAGCTGACGGGTATGCGGGTGGCTTGGCGAGCCTCAGCCACTGACATTGAAGAAAGATCGACGAAGAGACCCACAATATGCGGAACGATCAAATCCGGCAGGCCTGAAGTTGGGATGCCAAATCCGATGAGATAGAGTGTTACGATTGCAGGTAGTCCGCGGAATATATCGCAATAGAGGATTGCCAACGCACGTATTGGCTGGCCAGCAGGACCCGGCATCAAGCGCGCCAGCGCCACCACGAGGCCCCAGACCAGTACGAAAATTTCAGCGACAATGAAAATGAAGATATTATTCAGAAAAAACTGCTTGGTGACCTGCCACCATTTCTCCTGCATGAGCGGAAGGAAGAAGAACGTCTTTCCCACCGCCACGTCGTTCATCATCACGAAGCTGAAAAATCCGAGTGCGATCAGAGCAAAGGCGCCCCAGCCGAAGGTGATCCAACCATGTTCACGGGATGCAGCGGTCTGAATGCGAGCTTCTACAACATCTCTCGTGGCCAATGCCGACTGTGCGCGCCTGGCATGTGCGAGAGCACGAAGCGAGGGAAGAAACAGCAGAGCCGTCGCGGCAATCACCAACCAGAAGATGGCTTGCCAGACAATTGAGAATACGCCTAGGTCTTCAAGCGCGCGACGCACCAATCCGGTCGCCTGGAACGCAGCAAGCAGGCACAGCACTGCAAAAAGCAGCGACGCCAGAGCCAAGCCGCCAGTGCGCTGGGGGATCGTTGGAATTTTGTTCGAGGTCATCGCGAAAATGTCATGCCGTCTGCTTCGGAATGACAAAGGGGCTGCGGTCATCCCGCAGCCCACTGCTCATCAGGGGGTGAAGTAGGGAACAGCGGCCGGGTCCTTGCCCCAGGCCGCAGCCAGGTACTTTGCGCCAAGCTTTGCCATCGTTCCATCATCGATCATCGCCTGGAGGATCTTGTCAATCGTGGCATTGTTGGCGTTGCCTTTGGGGTAAATGGCGCCATAAGCCTCGCCAGTCTTGTACTGACCGACGACCACAACCTTGTCCGGATTGGCGATCTCTTCTGCTAGAACGATCGATGTATCGGTCATCGCAGCATCGATTTGTCCCGCGCGGAGCGCGGTGAACATGTCGCCCTGATCAGGATAAACCTGCACGTCCGTGAGGCCGAGCGCACCCTGCGCAAAGGCGGCACCCGTCGTTGCCTGCTGTACGCCAACCTTTGCCGTCCTGATCGACTTCTCGTCGACCGGCGCATCGGTACGCGTCAGCACCGCAATATCGGAGCTGAAATAAGGCACCGAGAAATCGTGCACCTTCTTGCGTTCCTCAGTGATCGATATCTGAGACATCGCAAGGTCGAAGCCTTCCGTCTGCCCTGCGATTAAAGCGTCCCAGCCAACATTGATGACCTCAAGCTTGTCATAACCCGCACGCCAGGCCATCTCGGCGGCCATGCAATATTCCATGCCGTCCTTGATGGCTTCCGGCGTATCGCCGTTCCACCAGATGGGCGCGGGAAGCGAGACTTCAACGGTAAGCTGGCCTGCCTTTGCAGGTTCCGCGATCGGGATTGAACCCTTCTCGCCCGAAACCTCGCAGTTTCCGATCATGTTCGCTGCCGAAGCCGGAACCGCTAAAGCCAGAAGGGCTGCAGCGGCAAGGAAAACGCGTTTCGAAATCGCCATGATGTGTCAACTCCCTGTGTTTTTTGGCGTTATGACGATGAGTACACTGGAAAATCCGCACAAGGGCAAGAGGCTTCCGCATTCCAATGAAGACATGACGCGCATGGACGTTTAGAGAACTGCGCTGTTTCAAGGGACGATTTAGTTTTTCTCATGCATTCCATCGGCATAGATTTCGGCACCACGAATACAGTTCTGGCTTTTCCGGGTGCAGCGGGTACGGCGGAGGTGCAGAAATTCACCCGTCAGGGTGAAAGTTTCGAAGCCGTTCGCACGACATTATCCTTCCGGCGCAACCCGGTTCGGGGTGCGGATGCCGTAACCGAGGCCGGTCCCTGGGCAATCCAGGACTTCATCGACTCACCCGAGGACACCCGGTTTTTGCAATCATTCAAATCCTTTGCGGCAAGCGGGTCATTTACCGATACTGCGATTTTCACCAGACGGTACAAGTTCGAAAACCTGCTTGCCGCATTCATCGGCAGAGTGCGCGATCATGCTGGCCTCGTTCAATTCCCGCGTCACCTTGTGGTTGGACGACCTGTTACCTTTGCGGGGCAGAATCCTGACGATAAACTGGCGCGCCGCCGCTATGAAGCGGCTTTCAACGAGCTTGGAATAGAACATGTGCATTATGTGCTGGAGCCTGTCGCGGCCGCTCATTTCTTTGCCCAGCGCCTCACCCGTGACGCGGTGATCCTGGTCGGGGATTTCGGAGGCGGCACCAGCGACTTCTCAGTTCTCCACTTCAAAGCTGACACTAACGGCTTCAGCGCAGAAGCTCTGGGGCATAGCGGAATTGGAATAGCAGGCGACACCTTCGACTACCGTATCATCGACAATGTGATTTCGCCGCGCCTTGGCAAGAACGCGACCTACCGGAGTTGGGGAAAGACGCTTCCTGTACCGGTTCATTACTTCACCAGCTTCTCGCGCTGGAACGAGCTTTGCCTGATGCAGCGGCCGGAGGTTATCCGCGGCCTGAAGGAGCTGGTGCGCAACAGCAGCAATGGCGACCAATTGCAGTCGTTGATCGACCTCATCGAGGGCGGAGTCAGCTATGACCTTTACCGGACCATAGCCCACGTCAAGGCACAACTTTCGCATGCCGATGCTGCATCCTTCGTCTTCAAATCTTCCGGAGTCTCCATAGAAACAAGGATTACCCGTGCCGAGTTTGAAAAATGGATCGCTGAGGATCTGGAGAAAATTGGCACTTGCGTCGACGAAGCCCTCGTGAACGCAAACATCTCGCCAAAAGATATCGACAGGGTTTTCCTGACCGGGGGCACGTCCTATGTTCCCGCTGTGCGCAGGGTGTTCGAGCAGCGGTTTCCTGCAGACCGGATCGATACCGGCGAGCAGTTGCTATCGATCGCCAAGGGACTCGCTCTCATCGGGGCGAGCGGGGAGGCAGAAAAATGGTCGGTGAAGTTATGAAGATCGACGTCAGTGCGTTCTACAAGTTCGTCGCACTTCCGCACTTTGCTGATCTCCGGGAACCGTTGCGTACCCTGTGCCTTGAACATCACATCAGAGGCACGATCCTGCTCGCTAGCGAAGGAATCAATGGAACGATTGCTGGCGAGCCCTTCGCAATACGTAATGTAATGGCGGCAATCCGCAGCTACCCGGAATTTGGCGATCTTGAAGCCAAGACATCACAAGCGCCCAACATGCCGTTCCACCGGATGAAAGTCCGCCTGAAGAAGGAAATCGTTACGCTTGGTATCCGGGGCATCGATCCTTCAAGCAGCGTCGGGCAATATGTTTTGCCCGAGCACTGGAATGAGTTGATTTCCGATCCCGACGTGTTGGTCATCGATACGCGCAATGGTTTCGAGGTGTCCGCGGGCACGTTCCGTAATGCGATCAATCCCCAGACCAAGAACTTCGGTGATTTCCCGTCATTCGTGCGGGAAAGGCTGGCGGGCGAGAAGCATCGCAAGATCGCGATGTTCTGCACCGGCGGCATTCGCTGCGAAAAGGCGACGAGCTTTATGCTCAGTGAAGGCTTCGAGAACGTGTATCACCTCAAGGGCGGTATTTTGAAGTACTTGGAAACCGTTCCCGCCGAACAGAGTCTTTGGCAGGGCGGCTGCTTTGTTTTCGATGAACGCGTTGCATTGGGGCACGGACTTGCCGTTACCGGCAAATCCCAAGATGAGTAGACGGACTCATCCCGTCCAGCCCAGGCCCGTCGCTACGCAATTCATGGTCATCAGCAACGGCATCTGAAGTTTTTCACTGTGGCCATTTTTGCGTGTTTCCTGAAGCAATTGCACTTGCCAGCGGTTTGACTGGTCCACCATCGGACGCACACGCTCAAAACGGCGCTGCAAACCCTCAAAGCGTTCACAAAGCTTGGACTCTCCAGTAAGATCCAGAATAGCTCGCGTGGTGCGCTTGTGCTCATGCCTGATCAAGGCAAACAGGCGCTCCGCCGCGATGCGGTCCGTCACCAGCCCCGCATATTGTTCGGCCACGTCCATATCGGCGAGATAAAGTGACTTTTCCACCTCATCGACAGCCAGGCGGAAGCCGCGGGACTTATTGTACATGTCGCGCAGCAGCTTCATGCCCTCGCCGCCACGTGGCACTAGAAAATCGTCAAAAGCGTAGCCCAGGCCATACCAGCCCGTCAGCAAGTGGCGGTTCTGGCTCCAGGCAAAGACCCATGGAATGGCGCGGAGATCGCCGATGCCCTTGGCGCCGAAGCGGCGGGCAGGACGTGAACCGAGCTTCAGGTTTGCCAGTTCCTCAACGGGTGAGGCCTGTTGGAAATAATTGATCAGCGCACTGTCTTCCGCAAGCTTCCGGTAATGCCGGAACGATGCTTGAGCGATCCACTCCACCGCCTGCTGGTGCTCCGGATTGACCTTCAGCTCGGGCTCATTGGCCGATTTCAGCGTATGGACGAAGACGCTGGACGCGAGAATTTCGAGATTGTTCTGCGCCGTGCCGCGGTTGGCAAACTTCGACGAAACGACTTCGCCCTGCTCGGTCACGCGCATGCGGCCATCGATGGTGCCTGCGGGCTGCGCGGCAATCGCACGGCCCGTTGGCGCGCCACCCCGGCTCACCGAGCCGCCACGGCCGTGAAAGAAGCTGATTGCCACGTTGGCATCACGCCCGATGCGGATCAATCGCCGCTGCGCCTCGAACAATTCGAAGCTGGCACAGAAGAAGCCACCATCCTTGTTCGAGTCGGAATACCCCAGCATCACTTCCTGACGGCCGCCATTGGCCGCTACCGATCCCCTTACCACGGGCGTGGCAAGAAGCTCGCTCATGATGGCAGGTGCTGCGCGCAGGTCGTCGATGGTTTCAAACAACGGCACAATGCGGACCCGGCATGTCTCGGTCGCGGTTTCATCCGCGAAGAGACCACAGAACTTGGCAAGCAGATAGAGCCCCAGCACGTCGCTGGCGTGCTGGGTCATGGACAGAATAAAAGTACCGATCGCCTGCGGATCGGGTCCTTCGATCGTGTCGCGGATGAGATCGAGCAGGTCCAGAAGCTCCCGAGTCTCTTCCGAGATTCCACGAAAGCGCGGCAGGAAGCCCAGCGGCTTTTCAAGCTCTTCGTTGATCCACTTCGACCACGCAGCGGTGCCGGGTTCAGAACAGGTTTTGTTTGAAGACGGGTTCAGCTTCTGCCAGATTTCCTGCAGTACGCGATTGATCACCGTCGTGTTCTGGCGAATGTCGAGACTCATGGAACGGAATCCAAATGTTTCGACTTCCCGGCGCACGGGTCTGATCAATGTCGAGGCAATGGAAACCGACTGCAGGTTTGCCAGAGTCTCTTCTGCCGCAAGCAGTTCCTCGATCAGTTCTTCGGTATTCCTGAATCCGGTCCCTTGCGGGTTGCTGCCAAAGGTTGCCTGCAATCTGAGCCGAAGTGCCGAAAAGAACTGGCGGAATGGCTCATAGCCGTTCCGGGAACGGATGATATCGCCATGCCCCGAAAGCCCGATCTGCCGTGTCACCCGCTCGGCAAAATGGCCTGGAATGGAGATTTCCTGCGAACTCAAGGAAACGAGCTGCGCCAGATCGTTCAACCGCTGGTCAAGACGGCTTACGATCGCAGCACGATTTTCACGCAGTGCATAGCGCGTCACATGAACAGTGACGAAAGGATTGCCGTCGCGGTCGCCGCCGATCCATGAGGAATACTTCAAGGGCGGGCGCACCCGCAGGGGGGTTTCCGGATAGTGGCGCTGCAATGCCGCTTCCAGCAAGTCGCACACGGAGCCAGTGCGATCAAACAGGGCCTCGCGAAAAAAGTGCAAGCCCCAGTGAATTTCCTGTTCCACGGTCGGTTTTTCCAGCCGGATTTCGCCAGTCAGCCACAACAGGTCGATTTCGTTCCGCAGAGCCGTCAGCAGTCCTGCGCGTTCACGCGGCGTCCAGCGGGGGCTTTCGAGCTCGTAAAGCTTCAGATAGATTCGGCGGTGGATTTCCAGCACAGTGACGCGCTTGGCTTCCGTCGGGTGTGCGGTGATCGTCGGCTGAACGTCGACGGTGTCGAGCGCCTTCTGCACAGCCTCCGGCGAGACATTTGCGGCTGCGACCACTGAGAACGCATTGGAAAATGAGCCCGCGATTTGATCGGGGCCAACCCGGTTTTCCATCTGGCGGCGATTGCGCATCGCCGCATTTTCTTCGGCGATGTTGAGGAGCTGCAACCAGATGCCGATCACCTGCAATGCATGCTCGATCAGATCCGTTGGAATTTCCACCGCATCCGCCGGCTCATCGATAACGGCCAGAACCTTGGGTTCCCGCACCTTGATGACCTGCCGGAGCTGATCGCGCAACATCATCGTGATTTCGTCAAGATAAGCCGTATCCGCCGGCCCCGCCGACGCTGTCCTCGCCATATGTTTCCGTCCCCCAGGTCTGATGTACGCTTATCAGATACCATCAATTTGTGCGGTGCAACACTTTGGCTGTCAATACCGGGGTTTCGGGCGCCGGTTCCGGATGACAGGAAACACCACGGCAGGTAGAAGGCCCGCCATGCTGCATATCAATGGACTAACATACAGGATCGGCGGACGTCTTCTTCTCGAGGATGCCAGCGTCGCTGTGCCTGAGGGCCACAAGGTCGGAATCGTGGGCCGCAACGGCGTGGGCAAATCCACACTGTTTCGCCTCATACTAGGTGAAATACCGGCTGAATCCGGTACGGTAACCCTGCCCCGCAACGCGAAGATCGGAACGGTAGCTCAGGAAGCTCCTGGCGGACCCGAAAGCCTGCTTGAAACGGTATTGGCTGGCGATCAGGAACTGTCCGGCCTGCTTGCAGAAGCAGAAACCGCCACCGACCCCAACCGCATCGCGGATATCCAGATCAGGCTTGCTGACATCGAGTCGCATTCGGCACCATCCCGCGCCGCGACAATCCTGAGCGGCCTCGGATTTTCAGAGGAGACGCAGGCTGGCCCGTGCTCTGCACTTTCGGGCGGCTGGCGCATGCGCGTGGCTCTCGCTGCGGCGTTGTTCGCGAGGCCCGATGTCCTGCTGCTGGACGAACCCACCAACTACCTCGATCTCGAGGGCACGATCTGGCTCAACAGCTTCATTCGTGACTACCCGCACACGATCATCATGATCAGCCATGACCGCGATCTGCTGAACGAGGCCGTGAGCTATATTCTCCACCTCGATGCCGGGAAGTTGACGCTGTACCAAGGCAACTACGACAGCTTCGAACGCCAGCGCCGCGAGAAGCAGGCCCTCACGCTGAAGCTGAAAAAGAAGCAGGAAGACCAGCGCAAGCATATGATGGAGTTCGTCGACCGCTTTCGCTACAAGGCATCGAAAGCACGCCAGGCGCAGAGCCGCCTGAAGGCCCTGTCGAAGCTCGAACCCATCGCCGAACTGATCGAGAACCGCGTTGCACCGTTCCTGTTTCCCAACCCTGAAAAGGCAATCGCACCGCCACTTGTGAAATGGGACAAGGTCAATGTCGGTTATGCCGAGAACAAGCCTGTCCTGCGCAACATTACCCTGCGGCTCGATCCGGATGACCGCATCGCGCTGCTGGGTTCGAATGGCAACGGCAAGTCGACCTTCGCCAAGTTGCTGTGCGGAAAGCTTGAACCGCAATCAGGTGAGATGAAGGCGCCTGCACGTCTCACTGTTGGCTATTTTGCGCAGCACCAGCTTGACGAAGTGTCGGCCGACCGCACGCCCTACGAGTATTTCCGCGACCTGATGCCCGATGCCCCTGAAGCCAAGCGCCGCGCCAAGCTGGGCGCCTATGGCTTTGGCGCGCAGCTCGCCGATTCCAAATGCGAAACGCTCTCAGGCGGCGAGAAGGCGCGCCTCCTTTTCGCGCTCGCTTCATTCCATGCGCCGCATATCCTGGTGCTCGACGAGCCGACAAACCATCTCGACGTCGACAGCCGTGAGGCGTTGATCATGGCCATCAATGACTATGAGGGTGCAGTCGTGCTCATCAGCCATGACAGGCACATCATCGAAACCTGCGTTAATTCACTCTGGCTGGTGAATGACGGCACCGTGAAGCCCTTCGACGGCGATATGGACGACTACACCCGTCTGGTGCTGGACAAGTCGCGCGAAGGTCGCCGAAGCGAACGCATGTCCGTCATGAAGGCTTCTCCGCCCCCGCCGCCGCAAAAGCCCAGCAGCGCATCGGCCCAGAAGACGATACAGAAGCTCGACCTCAAGATGATGCTGCTGAAGGACAAGATTGCGATCCTCGACCAGGCGCTGAGTGATCCGAGCATCTACAAGGAAGAGCCGAAGAAAGCCGCTGACTTCACAAGGCTGAGGTCAAAGTTCACGGCTGAACTGGAAGCCCTCGAAACCGAATGGCTTGAGGCTCACGATACATGAGGCCCATGGCGTGAGCAGAGACGCTCACGCCGCGCGGTTTTGCCAGCGGCCCTGTTCGTCCTGCTGCCAGTAGCTCACCTCGTGGCCGGCGGCGCGAAAACGCTTCCACCCGGCCCGCGCGTTCTCCAGCGCCTCGGCGTCATTTCCATCGAACAGGATTACGGCCCTGACCAGCCCCTCGATCTCGCCTACGTTTGCGCCGTCGACGTAAAAGCGCGCACTGGCAGCATTGGGGTTTTCGTCCAGCGCGGTGAGCCATACGGGTTGCAGGTCCTGGAAGCCGTCAGCCTTTGTGCCATGGGGGAGGAAGCTATCGTCATCGAAGCTCCACAGCAGTGCCGCCAAGGCTTCAGCCCGTTCCTCCGAGCCTGCCTGCACCACAACGCGCCAGCCGCGGTCCAGGCTGGTCAACAGCATACGCGGCAGCACGCTTTCGAGGGGCTGGCGTTCCAGATGATAGAAGAACACGGGCGTCATGTCTTCATTCAGCAAGCCCGGGCGCTGCGGTCAAGTTCCAGAATTCTGCACCACTTGAACTTGTACCCAACGCAGCTAGAGTTGGCCGCATCGAGATGGAGAAAACAATGAAGACGGCAGTTGCGATGTTTGCAGTATTCACGATCTGGGCAAGCCCGGGAGCAAGCGCCGCGTCGCTCTGCAACTGTTGCGGAGAGGGAACTCCCGCCCCCTGCACTGCAGCCTGCGCACCAGTCAACCCCGCATGCGGACATTGCATCGCAACACTCGATTCCGGGGGTGAGACGCTCATCGGGCCGGATCAAAACCTGCTTTACGATGTTCAACTGCGCAACACCCGGCTTGATCCGTCCAGCAAGCCGGCGGTCGAAGCCTTCCGGCATTTGTTGGAAACAGCGAGGAAAGGCGCCGAGTCAGATCGCAGATCGGCGTTGGACGCCTTCAAAGCCGGCAAGATCGACGGCCCCAGGGCCCAGTCGCTTGCAAGCCGGTATGACGACGCCCTGGTCAATTATTACCTTGGCGTTCAGGCTTACCGTCTGGCTCTGAAGAAGGTGAACTAGGGATTGCAGCCATCACCCTAAGTCAACCACTATGGCATTTCTCCCATATTGCGGAGAATTCGATAGTGGGTTGAGATTGCGGCCTTGGAAGCGATCCGGACCTTGAAACAGTTCGACAAGCTCCGCGAAACATGGGGGAGGTTTACACGTGAGCAGTACGGACTTCGACACGCTTTCGCGAACTGAGGCTGCCAACCCGGTCGGCATCTATTGCATGGCAACGCTCGTGGCTGATGAAGCATCGCGGAACGGCTACCGAGATCTGGCAAAATCGATGGAAACAGCCCTCGGCAGCTTCCTCTCGGGCCTGCCGCGAGACCAGCAGAAACAGGCCCTACGCCTGTCCTATGAAATGGCGCTGGATGGAGAAGAACCAACGCCCCCACGCCTGCGGCTCGTGTATTCGCGGGATTAAAAGTCTGTCACTTCTCCGCCTTCTGCCACACGCCTTGCAACGAAGGCATCAATAGCCTCGAGGTCTGCAGGGTCGATATGGGGAGGAGAATATTCGGCAAGCGCCTGCTTCCACAGTGCGTTCGCCTTCTTCTCTGCGGTCGGCGAGCCTGAAGCTTCCCAGTTCGGAAAGTTCCGCCAGTCCGAAATGAGCGGCTGGTAAAAGGCGGTCGCATAACGCTCCAGCGTGTGCTTGGCCCCGAAGAAGTGACCCCCCGGACCAACTTCCTCCATGGCGGAGAACGCCATGGCGTCGTCGTCGACAACGACAGGCTTCAGGAACTCCTGCACCATCTGGAGAAGATCAACGTCGAGCGCGAATTTTTCATAGGAGGCGACGAGGCCCCCCTCCAACCACCCAGCCGCATGCTGGATAATGTTGCCGCCGCCCATGATGGCGCCCCACAGCGAAAACACCGTTTCATAGGCAGCCTGCGCATCGACGCTGTTGGCGGCATTGGTGCTTGATGTGCGATATGGAAGCTTGTAACGCCGTGCCAGCTGGCCACCGATGATGCAGGCCTTCATATATTCGGGCGTGCCGAATGCGGGGGCACCAGATTTCATGTCGACATTCGATGTGAAGCCACCATAGACGAAGGGCGCCCCGGGCTTTGTAAGC
>JBKJQU010000399.1:0-20456 GCA_046594995.1 Aestuariivirga sp. | reverse complement strand
GAAGCGGTAGCTGATACCGGCCCCAACATAAAGTGGGTCGGTCTGTTCTTCTTCAAACGGTGAACATTATAACTCGCAATGGTTTCACAGGATGCACTTTCCATGGCGACGGTTATTTCGGGCAGGCTTGGAAACTCGCCTAGTCATGATGCTCTGGTAAAGCTTCAACTTGATCTTTGGTCCACGTGGTAACCGCAAGTACGTTACCGCCGTCATCGCGCATGAACTGCAAGTCGCCCGTTTTCATCAACACGAATTTGGAACCAATGCCAAGAAACCCGCCGACGTCGACAATAATTGACGTGGGAATTCCCATGCCATGAACATGAGAGACGGTACCAATCAATTCATCGTCTGCCCCGTAAACCATTGCGTCCAGTAATTTTGCTTCGTTCAGATCAGTCACGGCAAGTGGTGTAAGTGATGGGAGCTTCATCTACGCTATGTCCTGTCATGTGGTTCTTTTGTTTCTGGGTTGAATTCTCAGCGCGCAGTGTAAAGGCTAATGAATACGCAGTAACGGGGCAAGTTCCGCGTTTCTACCAGCGCAACAACGGTTGTTTCGCTTGGCACCAGGCGGCATGTCATAAAATCCAGCTTATCCGAGATATGTGGCCATATTCAAGTTCGCGCGTAGTCGGTTGTTGCGCTGGGCTGATCCAGACCTCCATAACCAGCGAGTTGACTGTCGGAGCCGCTCCTAACAAAGTTGGCGATGAGGACACGCTGTACTAGAACAGTAATCACCTCACAGTTGCCGCTCGCGGATAAGGTTTAGGCTGCGAGCTGGTCGTTGGTTTCTTGTGGCGCTGAGTTTTCCTTCTTTTGCGGTGTTGGTTTTCGCAGGCCGACCTTAAAGACGGTGAAAGGCGTTCTACCGTTCAAGCGCTAAGCAGTCCAGCTGCGTGACTACCGCACTGCAACCGTCAGACACTCGGAATCAATCTGTTAACGTCTTGAATGTTATATTTTTTAACATTGGTCATAGCCCAGGAGAAACTGTTCATGAACTTCTCGAACCTGTTGCATTGGGCCATTATATTTCTCGTCGTGGCCGTGGTTGCTGCCCTTCTTGGATTTGGGGGCGTAGCAGGTACTGCAATGGAGGGCGCAAAGATCTTATTCTGGGTTGCCATCATCTTGGCAGTGGTGGCGTTCGTAGTGAACCTGGTACGTAAGTCGTAGGATTACTCCCAAGGGGTGATTGTTTCTGAAATTTGATCAGGCCTGGCGTGTCCCGCCTCTTTCGATTCACGCCCTGCTCTAACCCTGACTTTGGCTTGAGCCGATTCGTGATTCAGGCTGAACAAGGAATGCGATGCCGGTTATCCCCGAGAGTGTTCCCTGGCACGCAAATCAGCACTGAGTGTCTGTCCCGAGAGTTCTTGAATCGGATGAACCATTTGTGATTCCATGTCTGCGGGGTGATTCTTCCGGAGGCCGCCGATGTGGACGCAAGAAAACCGTGCCCGGTATGATCGCAATGAGCTTCGTTATCCCAGTGATTTAACCGACGCGGAGTGGGCGATCATCGCGCCGCTGATTCCACCTGGCAAACGCGGCGGCGACAAGCGCACTGTGAACCTGCGCGAGGTGCTGAACGGGCTGCTCTATGTGCTCTCAACTGGCTGTCAGTGGCGGGCGATCCCCAAGGATCTGCCGCCGCGCTCGACGGTGCATGGATATTTCGACCTGTGGACCTGGGACGGGACGATCCCGCTCATCCATCACGCGCTTTATGTCCTGTGCCGGGAGCGGGTGGAGCGGGAAGCCTCTCCCACCGCCGCGATCATCGATAGTCAAAGCGTGAAAAGTGCCGAAAAAGGGGGTTCTCTGACCTACCCGGTTACGATGCGGGCAAAAAGATCAAAGGCAAGAAGCGGCACATTCTCGTCGATACTCAGGGCCTCCTGATGCATGCCATCGTGCACCACGCCGGCATTCAGGACCGCGATGGCGGTATCCTGGTGATGGCGACGCTGTTCGGCCTCTATCCGTTTCTGCTCAAGCTCTATGCCGATGGCGGCTACAGCGGCGACGTGTTCCAGCGCGGCGCCAAGAAGGCCATCGCCAAACTCAACATCGAGATCGTCAAACGGTCAGATCAGGCAAAGGGCTTCGTCGTGCTGCCGAAGCGCTGGATCGTGGAACGCACCATCGCCTGGCTCAATCGCTGCCGAAGGCTGGCCAAAGATTGGGAATGCTTCAACAGAAAAGCCCTCTCCTTTCTGCACCTTGCCTCAATCAGGCTCATGCTCAGGAAACTATGCAACCCAGCATGAACTCTTCGGACAGACACTTAGCCCCATGAAAGCGGCAGACAGCCCAGCCATTGACGGCTGGCGACTGGCAGGGATTGCCGGATCTCTTTGACCTTGCCTTGCATCGAGGGGCCTTCTGGAAGGCATATTCCCGTTTCATGGGGTTGTGTCCTGTTTCTGTGAGGATGCCCCGCCCCCTGTAGAGACGTTGCCGACAATCGCCTGGCCGCCATCATTCACCTGGACGTGCTGCACTGTAACCTTCTGCTCGCCCGTCGAGCGATACTTCTTCAGTGCCTCAAGCTGGGTGGTGAAGGTCCGGGCCAGTTTGTTGAAGGCATTGCTGGCACTATCCTGCTGGGGAATGTTCTCGACGTGGGCAAGCCGCCTTGCAAATGTCATCATGGAATTGTGGACAGCTGCCATCTGGGTGGCGAGCATGGCTTCGAGCTGATCTCTCGGCTCGATGCCTTTGACGACCGATAGCATGAAGTTCAGCTGCCGTGCATCGACGTCTCGGCCCTGACTGCTGACGTTGGCCAGTTGCGAGATCAGGACGTCATAGAAATCCGTGTCCTTCGTGCCCAGCGCGTCCATCAGCACGAACTGACCAAAGCGGGCGTCCGGATGATCGACGGAGAGATGGGCAGCCCCGTCCTTCAATTCGGCCTTGAGACTTGGTGCCTCGGTTTTCGCGCTTTCACGATACCTGGCAACTGTTTCCAGTTCATGCTGCTTGGCCTCATAGGGTTTGGCGACGGTTGCTGGCGCGGCGATTTTCTTCGTCTTAGTCATGGATTATCTCCCTTATTCACCGTTAACAATCGGTCGGAAGTGGGTTTTGAACATATGGGTGAGTTCACGGCTCAATGCGAAGCCTTGAGCCTGAAGAAAGTACATGGTCTCAGTGCCAGCGCAGGACGCCCCTGCCGCATAATTGCGGCGCGTCCTTGCTTCCACCTGTTGCCATTGAATGTCGGTGCTCCCGGCAAACAGTCCTCTGGTAGTAATAGCGTGCCGTCTGGGTAGTCCAACTCCAGAGTAGCAATGATGGAGCACGGCTACACCAGAACAGTCACCAGTTTGGGGGGCTTAAACTCGCTCTCATCAAATGGAAAACGCCCCTCAATGTGCGTTCTAAAATCATTCAACAGATCATCCGCAACTAGCTGTACTGCGTACCTAGCATTGAATCGGTCCCGATAACGGATATATGGCTCTCCGCGTGCCACCCGGATTGGTGTTGTCCAGTCCGTAACATCGGGTGCACCAGTGGATAGTTCCCAAATCAGACCTAGAAAATCTGTAAGACCAGAATTATTGGGTCCGGGGCTGCGATCAAGCTTCCGAATAGCCATAAAGACTTGTATTCCGATAAACGCTGTGAATTGCTTGGGCTCTAGATGATTGTTTGACCATGCACGATATCGACCCTCGCGCTCTCGCAAGCGAAAATCTTTGATCATGTATTCAAATGCAAGATCAAGATTCCGGAGCAGACTTAGGGCCGCCGTTCGATTTTGTTCGATCCTATCAAGCGCTTTGTATTCCGCGATGCTTTGCCCGACAATTGTTCTATCAACTTTCTTGGGCATCGCAGCGAGCCAGACCTCTCCACAAGCCTCAATTATTTGTGGATCATCAAGCGAGGATTGAAGACTAGCAATCGTCTTACGGGTCGCATCAATCTTCCGTAACATATCAATTTTGGTCGGATGCTCTGACCATTTTCGGTTTTCGTCCCGACAACAGAAGGCAGTCGCCAGAACAAACAGTAAGAGCGAAGTTCTATCCGGAAATGCAACTCCTTCAGAAAGAACATTAGCAGTGTGTTCCAGAAGCCTCCTTGTGTTACCTAGATTTCTCATTTTTGACGTTCCAGCTTCTGAATCGCTGAATGAGTGCGATTGGGGCTGATGGACCTCGCAATTGCTTGAGAAATCTTATCATTTGCTGCCCTAACCGGATCATCAGCTAAATGGCTGTAGCGTGCAGTCGTTTCCGTCCGAAGGTGACCGAGCAGCTTTCCAATCATCGGCAGAGAGAGCCCACCCATTGCACCCGTGCTGGCGAAATTATGCCTAAGGTCGTGAATTCTGAGATTACTGATACCGGCGTTATTACAAACACGTGCCCAAGGTCGCTTGAGGTCCGCCACCGGCTTCTTTTCCGCTTCACCGCAGATCACAAAGGGGTTGCCTTCAATGCGCGGCAGTTTGGCGAGTATCTCCAGCGCCGGAGCCGAAAGATAGATCGGCTTCTTCCCTGTCTTGGAATCCGGCAGGAAAATGAAGCCCCGTTCAAAATCCACCCAATCCCAGCGCATTGCGAGAATTTCGCCACGTCTTGCACCCGTGAACAGCAGCAGGCGCATGGCAGCCGCCGCAAATGCTGTGATTGCCTCTTCCGCTTCCAGCAATGCAATGGCGCTTCCCAGACGGGATAGTTCGTCCTCACTCAGGAACCGCTCAACACGCTTGTCCTTGAACCGCTTGATACCCCGTACCGGGTTATCGGGAAGAATGCCGCGATTCACCGCGAAGGAGAAAATGCCGCCAAGAAGTCCAACAGTGCGGCTTGCAGTACCCTTGCCGCCTTCGACAATGGCGCGGCCCCGCTTCTTGGTCTTGACATCCGTAGCTGTCTTGCCGTCCGCCACGTCCCGCATGAATTGTTCAATGTCCCGCCTTTTCAGGACACGGGCGTCCTTCTTCCCAAGGAGCGGCTTGATATGGCGCTCAATGCGGCCCTTGTCTGTTGCCAGCGTGGTTTCTTTCTTTTCGCCGCAACCTTCCTTCAGATAGATTTCGCAGAGATCGGAAATGCTGATCCGCCGCTTTAGGTCTTCACGGACTTCAGCCGGATCATTGCCGACCGCAATCTCTCCCAAGAGCCCCAAGACCTTCTTACGCGCGGAATCGGGAGTCCAAGGTGCGCCATGCTTGCCGATAGTGAACCACCGTTGCTGGCCACTCACACGCGTCTTGAGAACGTAATAGAGGCCCGTCCCACGTGCCCTGACGCCAAAGCCGCGTAACTCCGTATCCCAAAGGAATACACCGTCCTTGAGCCCCTCAAGAGCTTTCAGCGTGATCTTCTTCGAAAGACTTGGCATCGCACTTCTCCGCGCTGGCAACCAATTGGCAACCACTTTCTAGCGCATTTCAGAGAACTTGGGCAGAGGTCAGCGTAGATAAATGTTATAATTCAGTAGCTATGGCGAGTTATGGCGGTTGCCGGGTAGTGGTGCCCTAGCCCTCCGAAGGCAGAGGTCACAGGTTCGAATCCTGTCGGGTGCGCCAACAAATCATTAACGCGGCACGGCTAAACTGCGTTATTCGTCGTGCGTTCTGCGTGTTTGGAATTTCATTCATCACAATGCGGTATTGACAGCTTCGCGACGGGTCGCGGCGCGATTCAGCCAAGTCTCGCGATGATGTCGTGCGCTCTGCCGTCGTCGTGGAGCGGTATCTGAGCTGGCGACGCGGGGAGCGGCATTCCGTCCAGTTCGAGATGGACAATTCCGCTGCTTGCACCTTCCGGGTTCTCGATCCTGATGGCGTAGGTTGCCGATCCATGGCGGAGCGTCATTTCGCAACTAGGCCAGTGCCGCGGAATGCAGGGATCGAGGTGAAGCATGTTCGCCTTGATCCGCAAGCCCAGAATACCCTCGAGACCCGCCCGCTGCATCCATCCGGCGGAGCCCGTGTACCAGGTCCAGCCGCCCCGGCCCACATGCGGAGCCCTGGCATAGATGTCGGCGGCAACGACATAGGGTTCGACCTTGTAGCGGTGGACTTCGCTCCTTGTGCGCGCATGATTGATGGGGTTGAGCATCGAGAACAGATCGAAGGCCTTGTTGCCTTCGCCAAGCTTTGCCAAGGCCAGCACAGTCCACGTCGCGGCATGGGTGTATTGCCCGCCGTTTTCGCGCACACCTGGCGGATAGCCCTTGATATAGCCCGGATCATGGGACGTCTTGTCGAAAGGCGGCGCAAACAGCAGGGCCAGGCCATCGTCTGGCTTGATCAGCGAACGCTCCAGCGCTGCCATGGCCGTTCTGCCGCGTGCGCCATCGGATGCGCCCGACAGCACCGACCATGACTGGGCAATGGAGTCGATCTTGCATTCATCACTGAGAGAGGAGCCCAGTGCGGTGCCGTCGTCATAGAAGCCCCGCCGATACCATTCGCCATCCCAGGCCTCACCTGCAAGCGAGCTTTCAAGCTTTGCCATATGCTCACGCCAGCGGGCGGCGCGCGTCACGTCGCCCCGCGCTTGCGCGACGGAGGCGAAAGCCGCAAGGGCCGCGTGCAGGAACCAGCCGAGCCATACGCTTTCGCCTTCGCCCTTCTCGCCCACGCGGTTCATGCCGTCATTCCAGTCGCCGGTTCCGATCAGCGGCAGGCCGTGACGCCCGACGATGAGGCTCTGGTCCAGCGCACGGGCGCAATGTTCATACAGGCTCGCTGTCTGGTCGGACACGCTTGGCAGGAAGAAGCTGTCATGCTCATGCGGTTCAAGCTGCTGGCCCTCGATGAATGGCACCATTTCGTCAAGCACGCCGGCATCGCCGCTGACGCCGACATAATGCGCAACCGTATAGGCCAGCCACGCGCGGTCATCCGAAATGCGGGTGCGCACGCCCTGGCCTGAATGCGGCAGCCACCAATGCTGGACATCGCCTTCCGGGAACTGCCGGGCCGCAGCGTTCAGAAGATGGCTTCTGGTCATGGCCGGCGCGATGGCGGCGAGCGCCATGCCATCCTGCAGCTGGTCCCGGAAGCCATAGGCGCCGCTCGACTGATAGAAACCCGAACGCGCCCAGACGCGGCAGGCAATCGTCTGATACATCAGCCAGCCATTCAGCATGATGTCCATCGCCCTGTCGGGCGTCCTGACTGTCACGCTGCCAAGCATCCTGTCCCAGTGGGACTCCACATCCTTCAGCACGTTATCGAGGTTGATGCTTCGATACTGGCTGACGATGGCGCGGGCTTCCTCCGCATGGTCGGCCTCGCCCAGCAGAAATA
This sequence comes from Aestuariivirga sp., assembly GCA_046594995.1. Lineage (GTDB taxonomy): Bacteria > Pseudomonadota > Alphaproteobacteria > Rhizobiales > Aestuariivirgaceae > Aestuariivirga. The sequence goes on along the minus strand of JBKJQU010000399.1, from coordinate 13,162 downwards.
CCACCTCGACACTCGCGTTGGGCGCCAGTTCCACCCTGGTGCGCAAGGCTCCGCAAGGGTCCAGCCCGGCGCCCGTGGTCCTCGAGAATGGCGCATCGCTGCTCAAGGCTGCCGGCGACGACACCTTGCCATTGCGGCCGATGAATTCCTTGCGGTCGCCGGTCCAGTCGGTTTGCGTTCCGCGGAAGTCCGCGAAGGCAACACGCGCTCCGAAATCGCGGTTCCACGGATTGGCTGCCAGCATGGCTCCGGTTGCAGGATCAATCGACGTGGTCACGAAAGCGAGCGTGCCCGAGCGCGCGCGGCCCAGGACCCATTCGACGTAGGCAGTGACGCTCAGGCGGCGCGTGCGATTCGAGCTGTTGTGAAGCTTGAGGCGCGAAATCTTCACCGGCGCATCGAGCGGCACAAACTGCACGAGATCGCTGGCGATGCCGTGGGCCGCATGTTCGAAGCGGCTGAAGCCCCGGCCGTGCCGGGCCATGTAGGTCGCCTTCTCGTCGCGGATCGGGTGCGCCGTGGGGCTCCACAAGGCACCGGTGTCATCGTCGCGGAGATAGAAGGCTTCGCCCGGCCGGTCGGTGACCGGATCATTCGACCATGGCGTCAGCTGGTTCTCGCGGCTGTTGATGGACCATGTGTATCCGCCGCCATCTGCGGCGACCTGAAAGCCGAAGGACGGGTTGGAGATCACGTTGATCCACGGCACAGGCGTCGACTGGCCTGGCCCGAGAACAGTGACGTATTGCTTGCCATTGTCGGCAAAGCCGCCGAGCCCGTTGAAGAATTCGAGGCTGGGCATCTGATGGAGCTGCGGCGGCGTTGCCGGGGCGTAAGCAACCCTGGCAATGGTCTTCGGTACGCTTGCTGTTTCTGCGAGCCGGTCAAGCTGGTCGAACAGATTGCCGCGCTGCGCCACAAGGACGATCCGCGCCACCGATGACAGAAGTGCCCGCGTTTCCGCTGGAATGAGATCGGCGCGCAAGACGAAGATCCGTCCCTGCACCTTGCGTGCCCCCGCCGGATCGGGCCTTGTCGTCATCGTCCGCACGAGTGTTTCGAGGGCGATGTGGAAGTCCTGGACATAGGAGGACTGGCGCTCGTTGAGGATGACGAGGTCGGCCGCCAACCCCTTCATCCGCCAATACTCATGGGCCTGCAGCAGTTCGCGGGCGATATCGAGGTTCTCGGTATCCGAAATGCGCAGCAGCACGATCGGCAGGTCGCCGGAGATCCCTTGCGGCCACAGGCCCGACTGCGCGCCTGCGCCGCGAACGATCGTATCGGACGACGGCCGCAAGGTCGGCGCGGCATGGATCAGATATCCGGCAAGGCGCTGGAACAGTGCCGCCTGGCCCGCGGTGATGCCGAGATGATGAAGCTGAACCTGTGCCTGCGTCCAGGCCAGCGTCGCCGCGCGGTTGAAGGCAATCGTATCGCGATGCTTGTCCGCGCAATCGAGAAGCGCCTGGCGGCTCGATGCCGCCATCGTCCAGTACACGACGCGCACCGTGGCACCCGGCAAAACCCTTACGCGATGCCTCAATGCGAAGACGGGATCGAGCACCGTTCCAACGGTGTTGGACAAAACGCGCCCGTCCATCACCGAAATTGGTGAACGCACGCCGTGGCCCCGGCCCAGGAAGCGGGCGCGGTCGGTTTCGATCTGCGGCTTGCCGGCGATATCGCCATCGACCACGGCAAGGTGGCCGGCCCAGAGCTCGGCCTCTCCCGCCGTACGCTTGCGCCTTGTTGCAAGGATCAGCCCGACATCACTCAGGTATTCCGTCTCGACGAAGAGCTTGGAAAAAGCCGGATGCGCCATGTCGTCCGCAGGTGCGGCCAATGCCAGTTCGGCATAGGATGTGACGTCGATGATTCGCATGCGGCTTCCGCTGTTGGTGATCGATACGCGGCGAACCTCGGCATCGTCCTCCGGCGACACCAGCACGTCGAGTGCCGTCGTCAGCGTTCCATCCTGACGGGCAAATTCGGCGCGGTCTTCCATGAAGCTTACCTTGTAGTCATCGGGCTCGATGCCGCTCGGCTGGAAGCCTGCAGACCATACGGCACCGCTGTTCACGTCCCGGAGGAAAACATAGGAGCCGTGATCGTCAAGCGTCGCGTCTTCGCGCCAGCGCGTCACGCCAATGTCGCCCCACGAACTGTAGCCGGAGCCCGCCGCCGTCAGCATCGTGGCATAGCGCCCGTTGGACAGCAGAAGCGTAGGCGGCGTTGCCTGGCCAGCGGATGAGAAGCGGCGGCCGCCGACGGGCTCCACATCGCGGGCTCTCGCACCCGTCTTGACTTCGGAAGCCCAGGGCTTCGCGACCGAAACATCGCGCGGCATGCGTTCCTGCAGCAACAGTTCGGTCGCCTGTATGATCGGCTCGGCATGAAAGCGCGACCGCATCCTGCCGTTGAACAAGGTGTCGGCGATGGCGACGATGGTCATGCCCTGGTGATGCGCCATGAAGGCCTTCACGACGGCGACAGCCGCATCCTCGGGCACGCGCGAAGGCGTATAGTCCAGCGCCTCGTAGAAGCCGTGGCTTCCCAGCCCGCCTTCGCTTTCGATCAGTTTCAGGTTCGCTGTGGCCGCCGCAGGATCGACCATGGCCGCGAGTGCCGTGGCATAGGGTGCAATCACGCTGTTTTCGGACAGCCCACGCTTCAGCCCCAATCCGGGAATGCCGAAATTGGAGTATTGATAGGTGAATTCGAGATCCCGCGCATTATAGGCGGATTCGGAAATGCCCCAGGGCAGGCCAAGCGATGTGCCGTAGTCGATCTGACGGCGGACGATGAGGCGGCTGGTCTGCTCCAGAACACTCCCCGCGGGAGCCCGCATCACGAGCGACGGCATCAGATATTCGAACATCGATCCCGACCACGAAACCAGTGCCGCCGCATGGGCTACCGGCGTGACGGAGCGCCCGAGCCGGAACCAGTGGCGCGCCGGAATGTCGCCCTTGGCGATGGCAAAGAAGCTCGCAAGCCGCGCCTCCGATGCCAGCAGGTCATAGCAATTCTCGTCGAGCTTTCCTTCAGGCACGAGATAGCCAATCGACAGCAGCATGCGGTCCTTGTCGAGCAGGAACGCGAAATCCATATCGAGCGCCATGGCGCGGCTGTCGCTTTCGAGTGCGGCAAGGCGGGCATCGGCATCGTGAACAGTGTCGTTCCTGTGGGCATCGATGGTGCTCACGGTGCTCTGCACCCAGTAGAGCATGTCCATGCACGAGCCGGTTCCGCGCTCGCTGGCGATCGCGAGCGCGATATCGGCAGCCGTATCGGCTTGGGCGGCAAGCATCGCCAATCGGGCTGAGAGAGATTCGTCCGCACCGCGTTCCCGCCGCGCATCGGATGCAAGTGTCATGAGCGCGGCATCGAGCTGTGCCCATGTCGCGGTCTGGGTACGGGGGCCGTCAGCCAGGCGCGCCGCTTCCTCGCGTGCGAGATCGATCGCATCTGCAATGCCGGCGAAACATTGTCCATCATCGTTGGACAAGCGCCGCCATTCGCTGCAGGCATTGGCCAGCGCAATGAGGTGCCCGGCAAGATTGCCGCTGTCGACGGATGAGACGTAGCGGGGATCAAGCGGGCGAAGGTCGCGCGTATCATACCAGTTGAAGAGATGGCCCCGGAAATGCTCCAGCGCCTTCATGGTCTTGAGCGTCGCCTCCAGCCGGTCGACGGCTTCCCGCTTTCCGATCCAGCCGAAGTCGCGGGCACTCACCACCGACAAAAGATAAAGTCCGATGTTGGTTGGCGATGTGCGATGCGCAAGGACGGGTGCGGGCACTTCCTGGAAATTGTCGGGCGGCAGCATGTTGTCGTCCGGCGTCACGAAGCTTTCGAAGAAGCGCCATGTCCGGCGCGCGGTCAGCCGCAGCGCCTGTGCATCATCGCTGTCCACATGCACTTGCCCGGCGCGCCCTGGTGCGAGACTGACCTGAAGCGCAACGGCGGGAGAGGCACACCACAGCAGCCCGAACAGCAAGGCCACTGGCCATGAACCCTGTCCTGCAATCAGTGACAGCCCGATCGCCAGAACTGCAATCACCAGCGCTCCAGCCATTTCGCGATAGAAGCCTCGAAGGTCGAGACTGCGGCCGGCGCCTGCCTGGGCGGCGGGAATCCATTCCAGCATGTTCCTGCGCGAGACGAACAGCCGGTACAGAGTGCGGATGATCGCATCGCCCATGAGCCATGCCTGATGCGCGAGGAACGTGATCACCAATCCCGACAGCGATAGCGCCAGGCGGAAATCACCGCCAAGAGCACGCATGTGGCTTGCCATCGTCACGCCGGCACGGCGCGGGGGAATGGCGGCGATCACGGGAATGATCGAGGGAAGCGCCATCGCCGCCAGAACGAATACCGTCCAGATCAAAGCGGCGTGAAGCGGCAGCATCCAGGCGGCGATGAGCGACAGGATCGCCAGGGGTGCCGTGAGCGTCCGGCGCAGGTTATCGATCATCTTCCAGCGGCCGACGGGCGGGATGGCGTTGAACGCCGGATCGGCCCCTTCGGGCGGAGGCACCGACCCTAAAATCCAGGGCAACAACTGCCAGTCGCCGCGTGCCCAGCGATGGTGCCGCAGCGCGCCGACATCATAGCGCGAGGGAAAATCCTCGACAACTTCGACATCGGACGCGAGCCCTGCGCGCGCGAAGATACCCTCGAAGAGATCATGGCTCAGCAACGCCGACTGCGGAACGCGTCCGGCGAGTGCTGCCTCGAAGGCGTCGACGTCATAAATGCCCTTGCCGGCATAGGAGCCCTCGCCGAACATGTCCTGATAAACATCGGAGACCGCCGAGGCATAGGGATCGATGCCGCTGACGCTCGAGAAGATCCGCTGGAAGAGCGAGCCTTCCTGGCCCATCGGGAGAGACGGCGTGACGCGCGGCTGAAGAATCGCGTAGCCCTCGGTCACGCGGGCGGCACCTGCATCGAATCGCGGGCGGTTCAGGGGATGCGCCATCTTGCCGACAAGCTTGATCACGGTGTCACGCGGCAGGCGCGTATCCGCATCGAGGGTGATGACATAGCGGACATCTGCCGGGGGCTTCGGCATCGCACCACCGGCGGCGATGAAACTCGTATCGTCTGCACCGCGCAGCCACCGGTTCAGCTCATGAAGCTTGCCGCGCTTTCGCTCCCAGCCGATCCAGCGATCCTCGCTTTCCGCCCACATCCTGCGGCGATGGAGGAGAAGAAAGCGGGGGCCGGAGGTGGCGGGTCCATAGCGCTTGTTCAGGCCATCGATGCCGGAAGCCGCCGCATCCAGCAGCTCCCGATCGCCCTCATCGGTCTCGGCGGCAGAATCCTTCCAGTCCGAGAGCAAGGCGAAGTGAAGATTGTCGTCGGGACTCGCCAGATAGTGGATCTCAAGGCGCTCCACCTGCTCTGCGATGGACGCAGCGGAGGTCAGCAAGGTTGGCACGGCCACAACGGTGCGAAGATCGTCCGGGATGCCGTTTCGCAATGCCAATGCAGGCAAGCGCGTGGCGTGAAACCCGATGCTCACGGCACGGTTCACCAGTGCCACGGCCGCATCGATCGCGGGAATGGCGCCAAGTGCAACGAGAGCCAAGATCGGAAGCACACCGAGCCCGGCGCGCGATAGCACCACGATGGGAATGATGAGCAGCAGTGCCGTGACAAGCACAACGCCCGCCGCATAGCCGCGAATGCCGACCGCATCATTCAGGCGTGCCAGCCTGGCGCGTATTGGCTGGCGATAGCCAAGCTCCTGCTCGAACGCGGCACGCCCGGCAGCGAGAAGAAAATATCCGGGGTCCGACAGGCGCTCATCGACAATGGCAGAGGCCTCGACCTGTGCCGTTGAAACAGAGCGCATGGCGCGCTTCGCGACCTCGATTTCGGTAACGCCAGACCCTCGCGCCAATTGTTCGATGGCGCTGCGGTAGAGATTGCGCGTGGCGAAATCCATCCCGCGGAAGCTGCTGCCTTCGCTCAGGATGCCGTCCACAGGGCTGCTCGCCTCGAAGAGATCCCGCCAGTCGATGTCGGAAATCAGCCGGAGGCTGGTGATGACATTGCGAACTGAAACATTGGAGGCACCCTGCCGCCTGTGAACTTCGCGCACCACCGCATCAGGCGAGCTGTCTTGCGCGGCAAGGCGCCGGTCGAGCCAGTCCAGCGCGGGCGTGATCCGGGGATCCTGATCCCGCAGCCGATGAACAAGCTGCACCGCGAAGGCATCGGGAAGCAACTTGTCGTCATGCGCCGGCAGCACGGCTTCCACAGGCTCGGACTTCTGACCATTCACGCCCAGCAGCCGGTCGGCAAGCCTGTCGGCATCGGCACGCTCGCGGCGGTGATGCACAATATATTCCGCGAGCCGGCGCAGATTCTCGATCAGCACGATGCGCAGCGTTACCGATACGGCCCAGAGTTCACCGATGGTCAGCGGCTGCACCGCCTGATAGGCGTGGAGATAGCGCAGCAGCATGTGGGAATTGAAGCGGCTGTCGGTGTGGGCAACGAAGGCCCAGGCAAGGCCGAATACACGGGGGTAGCCAGCAAATGGCCCTCTGGTCAGCTTGGGCAGCTGCCGGTAATAGCCGGGCGGCAGATCGGATTGTATCTCGCGGATATAGCGCTCGACCACATGGTAATTGTCCACCAGCCATTCGGAGGACGGAGTGATGGCACGGCCTTCGCCGATCGCGGCCACCGTATTGCGATAGGCGTTGAGAATGACGGCGCCATTGTCCTCCAGCCGCCGCGACAGCGAATGGCCCCGGGCCTGATCCGGGTTTACAGGCTGGGACGCCGCAAGGCTTCGCGCATGTTCTTCAAGCCGCTCGACGCTGAACAATTCCTCGCGGACAGGTTCCTTGTTCTTCCACGGTGACATGGAAGATGAGTACGAGAACAAGTTTCGGATATCAAAGCGCATATGGATCTTTCCGCCGCCGCGCGACACCAGACAGACGGGCCATCAGCAAGTGAAGCGAAAGAGGATACGAAACGTGAATGGAGGGAACAAAGTTCCCTGCAATTCAAGGATTCCAGAATCTAAAGACAATTGGCAACGATGCGAAAACCGGCACGGCTTCGCCTGCACTGGCAGCCAGCGCCATGCTTGGGACTTGAAAAACAAGGCTGCGCTGCTGAACGGGGAGAGGCGCTATTTCTTTCCGCTGTTCATCGATTTCTTCAGGTCGGACTTGCCCGAAGAGAACATGGAAACGGCAGCAATGGGCTTCACCTTCTCCTGCTTCGGCTTCTTTTTCTCGCGATTGCTCTTCTGTTCGCCCTTGGCCATGTCTTCAGTCCTCTTGCTGTGAGAAGGTGATGCCGCGGAGTATTATCTCCGCGGCACTGGAATGCAAGTCAGGCTGCTCAGTAGCCCATGCCGCCGCCGGGCATGGATGGCATCGCATCATTGTCCTTCGGGCGCTCGGCGATCATGGCTTCCGTGGTGATGAGGATCGAGGCCACCGAAGCGGCGTCCTGCAGCGCGATGCGCACGACCTTGGTCGGATCGATGATGCCGGCCTTGACCATGTCGACATATTCTTCCGTCTGGGCGTTGAAGCCATAGCTGCCGGTCTTCTCCAGCAGCTTGCCGACAACGATCGAGCCTTCGACACCCGCGTTCTCGACGATCTGGCGGAGTGGCGACTCGAGGGCGCGCGAGACGACCCTGATGCCGGCCTGAATGTCGGCATTGTCGGACGACAGCGCATCGACTGCCTTCTTCGCCCGCAGCAACGCAACACCGCCACCGGGCACGATACCTTCTTCGACGGCTGCGCGCGTGGCGTTCAGCGCATCGTCGACGCGGTCCTTCCTCTCCTTGACTTCGATCTCGCTGGAACCGCCGACCTTGATGACGGCAACGCCGCCGGCCAACTTGGCAAGCCGCTCCTGCAGCTTTTCCTTGTCGTAGTCGCTCGTGGTTTCCTCGATCTGCGCCTTGATCTGTCCAATGCGAGACTGGATCTTGTCCTTGTCGCCATGACCGTCGACGATGGTGGTGGTATCCTTGTCGATCCGCACGCGCTTGGCACGGCCCAGCATTTCGAGCGTCACGTTCTCGAGCTTGATGCCGAGATCCTCGGACACGACCTGACCGCCGGTCAGAACCGCAAGATCCTCGAGCATCGCCTTGCGGCGATCACCGAAGCCCGGCGCCTTGACGGCAGCGACCTTGAGGCCGCCGCGCAGCTTGTTGACGACGAGGGTGGCAAGGGCCTCGCCTTCGACATCTTCCGAAATAATGACCAGCGGTGCGCCCGCCTTCACCACGGCTTCAAGAATCGGCAGCAGTGCCTGCAGGTTCGCCAGCTTCTTCTCGTGCAGGAGGATGTAGGCATCTTCAAGCTCTGCCACCATCTTGTCGGCGTTGGTGATGAAATAGGGCGAGAGATAGCCGCGGTCGAACTGCATGCCCTCGACGATGTCGAGTTCGGTTTCCATGCTCTTGGCTTCCTCGACGGTGATGACGCCTTCCTTGCCGACCTTGTCCATTGCCTTGGCAATCATGTCGCCGATCTCGCTCTCGCCATTGGCGGAGATGGTACCGACCTGCTGGATCTCGGTGGATGATGCGATCTTCTTCGACTGGACTTTAAGATCGGCAATGGCGGTTGTAACGGCGAGCTCGATGCCGCGCCTCAGGTCCATCGGGTTCAGCCCGGCGGCCACGGCCTTCGCACCTTCGCGCACGATCGATTGCGCAAGTACGGTTGCGGTGGTCGTGCCATCACCCGCCATGTCGTTGGTCTTGGTGGCAACCTGGCGCAGCATCTGTGCGCCCATGTTCTCGAATTTGTCTTCGAGCTCGATTTCCTTCGCGACGGTGACGCCGTCCTTGGTGATGCGCGGCGAACCATAGGAGCGGTCGATGACGACGTTGCGGCCCTTGGGGCCAAGCGTGACCTTCACCGCATTGGCGAGAATGTCGACACCGCGCAGCATGCGCTCGCGGGCTTCTCCGCCGAAGCGGACTTCTTTAGCAGCCATGTGATAGCTCCTTCAATTGGTTGATTTGAAACGTGGAAAGACGGATCAGGCCGCCTTCTTGGAAGCCTGCTTGCCCTCGAGAACGCCCATGATGTCGCTCTCTTTCATGATCAGGTATTCGGTGCCGTCGATCTTGACTTCGGTGCCAGACCACTTGCCGAACAGCACGATGTCGCCAGCCTTGACGTCGATCGGGATCAGCTTGCCGGCTTCATCGCGGCCACCAGGGCCAACGGCGATGATTTCGCCCTGCATGGGCTTCTCCTGAGCCGTCTCGGGGATGATGATGCCACCCTTGGTCTTGGTGTCTTCTTCGACGCGCTTGACAACGACGCGGTCGTGCAACGGACGGAACTGCATGGTGTAACTCCTCGGGTTATCATATTTCTGAGGTTGCAAATGGCCGTCTCCCTCTCGGAGCCTGCCCTGCTAGCACTCACCATTCATGAGTGCCAACAGCTGGTGGCTGCAATAGGGCGAAGATGCGGCACAGTCAAGAGGGGGATGCCCCGGCATGGTAAAAATCCGGCCTTGGACGGCGCAATCAAGCGACCTGGGTAAAACGCTCCGAGGCGTCTTCATCGACCAGTGTGTTGATTTTGAGAAGCGCGTGCCGCAGTTCGGCCTGCGAGACAGGCCCACCAAAACAGATCCGCACCGCGCGGTCATCCGCCCGCCGGTCGATGGCAAAGGCCGTGCCGGAGCTGATCTTCACGCCATGGTCGGCCGCGGCGCGCACGAAATCGCCCGCCTGCCACTGGTCGGGAAGCTTCAGCCACATGAAGGGCGCCCCCGGCCCGCACAAGAAATCCCGCCCGCGAAAAACCTCGCGCGCAATATCCCGCCTTGCGGCGTTCTCGATAATGATGGCGGAGAGGATCCGGTCGGCCGTGTCATTATCGATCCAGTGCCGGGCCACTTCGGCCGCAATTCCCACCGAGCGGCCATTGGTGATCGTCTGGTGGCGGATGACTGCATCGGTCTTGGCCGGAGGTGCCGTCAGGAAGCCGACGCGGAGGCCGGGTGCCAGCGTCTTCGACACGGAAGTGATGTGATAGGTACGCTCGGGCGCCATTGTATAGAGGGTCGGGGGCTGCAGGCGGGGATCGAGCAGGCGGAAGATGTCGTCTTCGATGATGGTGAGGCCGTACCGCCGCGCGATATCCACCACCGCCAGCCTGCGTTCGAGGTTCAGGGTCGCCGTCGTCGGGCTTTGCAGTGTCGGCACGATATAGAGCATGCGGGCTTCCCCGGCGCGCGCCGCGCGTTCCAGCGCCTCCGGCACAAGGCCGCCGGCGTCGATTTCGAGCGGCACCAGTTCGATGCCGAGAAGCCGTGCCATGGGCTTGATGGTAGGATAGTTCAGCCCTTCGACGAACAGCCTGTCGCCCGGCTGGCTGATCGAGGCAAGAATGGCGATGATGCCGGCTTGCGCCCCGGCGGTAACGACCACCTGTGACTGGTCAACCTCGATGTCGCTGCGGGCCAGCCATTTGGCACCCATGGCGCGGTGAAGCGGATAGCCTTCGGGCGGGGGATAGCCGAGAAGGTCAGCCCGGGCGGGCGATGTCATGATCTGCGCCAGGGCACTGTCGATATCGCGCGCCTCGGCCACGGCCGGAGGAGACGCCATCGAGAGGTCGAGAATGCCAGCCGTCTCGCGGCGTTCCGCTGCAAAGGGCCTGGATTGGGGCAAGGGCGCGCGAAGATAGCTGCCGCGCCCGACCTCGCCCACCAGCAGGCCCATTTTCTCGGATTCCGCATAGGCCCGCGTCACCGTGCCGGTGGTAACGCCCAGCCGGAAGGCGAGATCGCGCTGCGGTGGAAGCCGGTCGCCCGGTTTCAACACACCGCGCGACAGATCCTGACGTATCCCGTCAGCAATCTCAAGATAGAGTGGGCGTTCACGGCGAAGCTGCGGCAACCAAATTGTCATGAGGACAATGTTTTCCTTGTCGGAGATTGTGTGCGTACAGTATAGAATTGAACCCGTACAATCAAGCAGTTTGATTGATACATTCGATACAATTGGTGACACCCATGCGCGATTATATTTTCCATCAGGCACATTCCCGCGACAGGACCTTTGCGTTCCCGAAGCTGCGCCGCCTGGTCCGCAGCTGGCTTGCCAAGAAAAAACTCCGCCGGCTGGAGCAGCTCGACGACTACATGCTGAATGACATCGGCATGTCGCGCGGCGATCTCCGCCATGCGCTGCGGCTTCCCTATGACATCGATCCCATTACCGAGATGGAACGCCTGAGGGACCAGCGGATGCGCCGGGGAATCAGGTCGCAGTAGGCTGGAATTCGGGAACGAGCGCGCGGTAAAGCGACTGGTATTTCTTCAGCCGCTTCCCGTAGGCGGCGCTTAAATCCGGTTCGGGCTCGATCGCAGCCGCGATCGCTGGCTTGGTGCAGACGCTGATGGGGTCTTCCCCCGTCAGCGCCAGCCGGGCCAGCCGCGCCGCGCCGAAGGCCGGCCCGCCCTCGCCGCCCTCGAAGAGCACGACGGTGCGATTGAGCGCGCTCGCCACGATCCGCATCCAGAACCGGCTTTTGGCACCGCCGCCGTTGACTGCGATCTGAGAAGGCAGCGGCCCTGTCTTTTCCACATAGGCCTGACAATCGGCCAGCGAAAAGGCAACGCCTTCCAGCACGGCTTGCGTCACCTGTTGGGGCGTCGTCGATGGCGTGAGGCCGAACAATACGCCGCGCGCATGCGGATTGTTGTGCGGTGTGCGCTCGCCGGTAAGATAGGGCAGGAACATCACGGGCGAGGGGCCGGTGAAGGCCCTCTCCGTCATCTCCAGCAGGCGGCCGATATCCTTGTAGCCCAGCAATTCCGCCGCCCAGGCCAGCGCGCTGGCGCCATTGAGAATCGCGGCCATCTGGAACCAGCGGTTCGGCAGCGCATGGCAGAAGGTATGGATCAGGTGCTGCGGCGCCGGCCGGTAATGGTCGCGCGCCACGAAATATTGCGACGCCGTGCCCATCGAGATGAAGGCGTCGCCCTCGCTGATGGCGCCCAACCCCACCGCACCGGCTGCCGCATCGCCCGCACCCGTGGCGACGATGGTGCCGGGGTTCAGCCCCCATGCGCTGGCAACCGCACCTTTAAGCTGGCCCGAGACGGCTGAGCCTTCGAGAACGGCGGGAAGCTGTCTCAAGGAAATGCCGCAGGCTTCCGCGATCTCCGGCGACCATGCACGCCTGCCGGAATCGAGGAACAGGCTTCCCGAGGCATCCGCCATGTCGGTGGCGAAGCTGCCTGTCATCAGGTAGCGCACATAATCCTTAGGGAGCAGCATCTGCGTGGCCCGCGCCATCACCTCCGGCTCATGGGCCTTCAGCCAGAGAATTTTCGGTGCGGCAAAGCCAGCCATGGCCGGAACGCCCGCGATGGTGCCGATGGACGGCAGCCTTTCGTTCAGGTCTTTGGCTTCCTTGAAGGAGCGCCCGTCGTTCCACAAGATGGCAGGCCGCAGCGGCATGCCGTTCTGATCGATCAGCACCGCGCCATGCATCTGCCCCGAAAGCCCGATGGCCTTGATGGCCGCCCATTGCGCACCGGCATCATTTCGCAGCGAAGCAATGGTGGTTTCAATCGCCCGCCACCAGTCTTGTGGGTCCTGCTCGGACCACAAGTCATGCGGCCGCGATGTCGAAAGCGGCACCGTTGCCGAGGCGACGACACGTTGCGCCTCGTCCACCACGATGGCCTTGACTGCGGAAGTGCCGATATCGATGCCGAGAAACATGTGGGAGAGTTCCGGTTGCTGGCGGTAAGGCTAGCCAGCAATGGAGCCGCTGCCAAGCAACCTCTTCTTCAACGTTTGCGGTATGGCGAATCAATCACCGTGTTGGTTCCGGAAAGGCCAATGTCTCACCCTTACCGTCATCCCGGCGCAGGCCGGGACCCAGCTTTCTTTCCTAACACCTGTAGCCAGAAGCGGGATCCCGGCCTGCGCCGGGATGACGGGCATCAGGAATTACGCCGACTTCTCCCCCAGCAGCATGTAGTTCACATCCATGTCGCGGCTGATGCGCCATTGGCGATTGAAGGGGCTGTAGGTAACGCCGTGCTCTTGTCTTGTGGCGATGCCGTTTGTCGCGAGCCAGCCTTTCAGCTCATCAGGCGTGATGAACTTCTCCCA
>JBKJQU010000299.1:0-2836 GCA_046594995.1 Aestuariivirga sp. | reverse complement strand
CACAGTGCCGAAGGCTCGATCCACTTCATCTGCATGGATTGGCGCCATATGGCGGAGGTGCAGGAGGCGGGAGCCAAGGCCTATGACGCCCTCAAGAACCTCATTGTCTGGGACAAGTGTGGCGCGACAGACTGGATGAGAAGTGCGCGACAATCAGGATGAGAGTCTGGTGTCGCGGCGAGGATGATGATCACGGCATTGACTGTCGCGCGCAAGTGGTATTTTTGGTTGATTGTCGCGGCGCGTCAATCAGGAGCGATATTGGCGGGTGTGGCGTGTGATGCGGGGCGTCCTGGGCCACGCTTCTTTTCGATTGCTTCGCGGCGCCGGTAGCTTTCGACATTCATCTCGAGGATGGTGGAGTGGTGGACGAGGCGGTCGACGGCGGCCAGCGTCATGGCGGGATCGGGAAAGACCTTTCCCCACTCGCCGAATGGTTGGTTGGCGGTGATCAGCATCGAGCGCTGTTCATAGCGGGCGCTGATGAGTTCGAACAGCACGCTGGTCTCGGCCTGGTCCTTGGTGACGTAGGCGAGATCGTCGAGGATCAGAAGGTGGAACTTGTCGAGCCGGCTGATGGCGGCTTCGAGGCCGAGCTCGCGGCGCGCCAGCTGGAGCTTTTGAACGAGATCGGTTGTGCGGGTGAACAGCACCCGCCATCCGTTCTCGATGAGGGCAAGGCCGATGGCAGAGGCGAGATGGCTCTTTCCGCCGCCTGGCGGGCCGAACAGAAGCAGGTTTGCACCTTTCTCCAGCCAGACATCGCCGGCGGTGATGGCCATCACCTGGGCCTTGGAGATCAGCGGCACGGCGTCGAACTCGAAAGTGTCGAGGGTCTTTCCTGGCAGCAGGCGGGCCTCGGCGAGATGGCGCTCGATGCGGCGGCGGTCGCGTTCGGCGAGTTCGTGTTCGGTGATGGCGGAGAGGAAGCGGGCGGCCGGCCAGCCTTCCTTGTCGGCCTGCTCGGCGAACTGCGCCCATATCGCCTTGATGGCCGGCAGGCGGAGTTCGTTGAGAAGCAGGCTGAGCCTGGCGGCATCGACGGCGGTGCTGGTCTTCATGCTGCATCTCCCGTCAGGCCGGAGCCGAGCAGGACTTCGTAGACATTGAGAGAAGCAAGGTGGACGACGACGGCTGGCAAACTGGCAGGATCGGGGGCGAAGCGAGCCCGCAAGGTTCTCATGTCCGGTAATTGTCCGGCCTGCAGACAGGCGGAAAGCTGCTCTGCCAACTCGCTCTCGCAGTTGCGTTCATGAGCCATGGCCAGAAGCTCGACCATGACACGGCAGGCCTGGCGTTCTGGCAATCGTTCCAGGAGAACATCGAAGGTTCGCCGGTATGCCAGACGCGGAAACAGCTGGTCGCGATAGACAAGGCTGAGGAGCGCCATCGGCTTGCGGCGGAGCGCATGGATGACATGGCGGTAGTCGACGACCTGGTCGTGCTTGCCCGAGGCATCGGCCCGCCCACGCGGCAGCGTCGTGAGGTGGGTGCCCCCGATGAAGAGATCGAGCCGATCGTCGAACAGGCGCACTCTCAGCCGATGGCCGATCAGGCGCGAAGGCACGGTATAGAAGACCTTGCGGAGTGTGAAGCCGCCGGAGGATGTGACGCGCACGCTTATGTCCTCATGGTCTGCAGTGCGCCGGCCGGGCAGGTCTTGCAGCTCGCTGCGCTCGCTGTCGATGCGCTTGGCGTGGCGGGCGTTGCGGCGGCTGACGATCTCGTCGATGAAGCAGCGATAGGCTGGCAGGTCGTCGAAATCGGCTGAGCCGCGCATCAGCAGCGCGTCGGCGATGGCGCGCTTGAGGTGGCCGTGCGGCCCTTCGATGGAACCGTTCTCGTGGGCGATGCCGGCATTATTACGGGTGGCCATCATCCCATAATGCCTGCACAGATCCTCGTAGCGTTGGGTCATGTCGTCCCGGGCATCTCTGTCGAGATTGCGGAAGGCGGCCGACAGGCTGTCACTGCGATGCTCGCGCGGAGCTCCGCCAAGCGACCACAGGGCATTCTGCAATCCCTCCGCCAGAGCCACGAAGCTCTCCCCGCCAAGCACCACATGGGCATGCTGGAAGCCGGAATAGGCAAGCCGGAAATGATACAGCCGGTGGTCGAGCAACACTCCGGCGATGGTGATTGCGGCATCGCCCATCGCGGTGAAATCCGACAGGCCGGTGCGGCCAGGCACGTGGGTTTGCCGGAAAATGACCTCCCGCTCCGCGCCATGAATGGCGCGCCAGGCACGGACCCGCCTCTCCAGCGTGCGCCGAACGCCATCGCCCAGTTCAGGATGCAGCCGGATCATCTCCTCGAAGATGGCGACGGAACGGATGTCTGGGGCCGCCTTCAGCATCGGCACCACCTCGGCGTCAAAAATATCGGCAAGCGGGTCGGGACGGCGCCGTTCCCGCGGCGTCTGCTTCTGAGACGGCAGGCGCGGATCCTTGCCGATGCGATAAGCCGTAGCCGTGCTGATTGACGCCCGCGCCGCCGCGACAGCCGTCGTATGGGTCTGACGATACTTCATGTAGAGCCTCATCTGATGATTGGTTATGTGGCGGCCGGCCACAAAGTGATTCCTCCCAAATCGGAAAAACCACCGGCATACCCGGCCGGCCGTGATCACCAGACAAACGCACCCAATTGGGACGCACCGCAGGTAGGCTCGTAACTCCAGTCGGGCTACGCCCTCCCTGCGTCACAAGCCTACCTGCATTCTCATCCTGATTGACGCAACACCGTCATCCTGATTGTCGCGCTGCAGGGACGTCAACCCAGACGACTCTCCTGCCCGCCAGTCAGTGTATCTCTTGGTAAAGCGGTGTGCCTTCAA
>JBKJQU010000134.1:0-2830 GCA_046594995.1 Aestuariivirga sp. | reverse complement strand
AAGATGCTGGAATTGTCGGTCTACGAAGGAATTCCGCATCTGCTCGCTCCCGTCGTCACCGATCCGCGCAAGGCGGTGGTGGCGCTCAAATGGGCGGTGCGCGAAATGGAGGAGCGGTACCGCAAGATGTCGAAAGTCGGTGTGCGCAACATCGATGGCTACAACGCGCGCATGAAGCTGGCCGCCGCCAAGGGCGAGCAGGTGTCCCGCACGGTGCAGACGGGCTTCGACCCCGAATCGGGCGAGCCGCTGTTCGAGAAGGAGAGCATGGACCTGACGCCGATGCCCTATATTGTTGTCATCATCGACGAGATGGCCGACCTGATGATGGTCGCGGGCAAGGACATCGAAGGCGCGGTTCAGCGCCTGGCGCAAATGGCGCGCGCGGCAGGCATCCATGTGGTGATGGCCACCCAGCGCCCTTCCGTCGACGTCATCACCGGCACTATCAAGGCGAATTTCCCCACCCGCATGTCGTTCCAGGTCACCTCCAAGATCGACAGCCGCACAATTCTGGGGGAGCAGGGTGCCGAGCAACTGCTGGGCCAGGGTGACATGCTCTACATGGCCGGCGGTGGCCGCATCTCGCGCCTTCATTCGCCCTTCGTGACGGATGAAGAGGTCGAGAAGATCGTCAATCACCTCAAGGCCCAGGGAGCGCCGCAATATCTTGAAGCCGTCACCGAGGAACCCGAGGAAGGCGTTTATGGCGAGCCCGGCGCAATGGGCGGGGAAGGCGGCAGCAGCGGCGATGATCTCTATGACCAGGCGGTGGCGGTCGTGCTGCGCGACAAGAAGGTTTCCACCTCCTATGTGCAGCGCCGCCTGCAGATCGGCTACAACAAGGCGGCAAGCCTGATCGAGCGCATGGAAAAGGAAGGCGTCATCTCGGGGGCCAACGCCACGGGTAAGCGCGAGATTCTCGTTCCGGGCGACAGTGCGCGGGTGTAGGCTGCCTCAAAAATGGCCCGTTCTTGAAGATAAAAGGCCCATCGCTTACACGGGACTGGCCCGACACCACCCGAATCTGGAAAGAGCAGGATGACGAAAATTTCGCAGCTCACCCGCCGTGCCGTTCTCGGCCTTAGCTTCATGTTCCTCGCGGCAGTTCCGGTGCACGCCGCCAAGCCCATCGACATTTCGGCGGAGCAGGCGAAATCGATCAATGCGATTTCAAAATTCATTAACAGCTTCAAGACGATGCAGGGCGAATTCACGCAGATCAGCCCGAAGGGCAATCTGTCGCGCGGGGTTTTCTTCATCGCCAAGCCCGGCAAGATGCGGTTCGAATATGCGCCGCCAAACCCTTTCCTCATCGTGTCCGACGGCAAGTGGCTGACAATCAAGAACACCAAGAAGGAAAAGGGCGACCAGTTCCCGCTGTCGCAAACACCCTTGCGGCTGGTTCTCGGCGACGAGGTGGATATCCTGAAAGATACCCATATCATCGATTTCGAGGAGCAGGACGGCCTCACCTCGGTGACGCTCGAGGACAAGGAAAGCACGCTCGCTGGCGGGCAGCTGACCCTCGTGTTCGACCAGAACCGCAATGCGCTTCAGCAATGGGTGGTGATCGACGGCAAGGGCCGGCGCACGACAGTGACGCTCGAGAACATGGTTGCCGGCATCGAAACCGATCCCAAGCTCTTCGTGGTGAAGATCAACCGCAAGGAAAGTCTGCGCTAAGGCGGGGTAGCTCTTGCCAGTCTTTGCCTTGCACGGCAAAGAGGGTGCATGAGCCTCAAAGTTGCCACCTGGAACATCAATTCGGTCCGCTTGCGGATTGGCCATGTCACGCGTCTTCTCGAACATTGGAAGCCGGACGTGCTCTGCCTGCAGGAAACGAAATGTCCTCAAGGGCAGTTTCCGCAAGCGCCCATCCGCGACATGGGTTACGAGCACATCGCCGAATTTGGCCAGAAGGGCTATCATGGCGTTGCGATCGTCTCGCGCATTCCTTTCACCGCCCAGTCGACAAAGCCGTTCTGCAACAAGGAAGATTGCCGCCATATCTCGGTAACGATCGGCACGCCCAGGCCCACGACAATTCATAATCTTTATGTGCCGGCAGGCGGCGACGAGCCGGACCCCAGGATCAACGAGAAATTCGCCCACAAGCTGCAGTTCATCGATGAACTCGAAGACTGGTTCGGCACCGATTGCGTGCCGAAGGGCCATGAAGGCATCGTCGTCGGCGATCTCAACATCGCGCCGCTGGAGCATGATGTCTGGTCGCACAAGGACTTGCTGAAGGTCGTCAGCCACACTCCGATCGAAACCGAGGGATTGCTCCGTATACAGAGACGCGGCAACTGGACCGACGTCATGCGCCAGCATGTGCCCGCCGACCAGAAGCTCTATACGTGGTGGAGCTACCGCGCCAGGGATTGGGTCGCTGCCAATCGCGGCCGCCGCCTCGATCACATCTGGTCGACGGCGGGACTGGCGCCCAAATGCAAGAGCATCGACATCCTGCGCGAGGCCCGTGCATGGACGCAGCCGTCGGATCATGTGCCGGTGATGGCGAGCTTTACTCTATAGGCTCTTGAAGGAACGCGCCTGTTCGAAGGCGTGGCGGGTGACGTCGAGTTCGCCGATCGAATGATCGAGCTTGGCGGCCAAGGCGGCAAACACCGCCGATCCGAATTCCGCATATTCCTGTGCCAGCCGCATGAACAGGGCACGGTCGATGCGGGCCGTGGACAAGGCTTCCGTGGCGCGCGCCGTGATCGCGTAAGGACTGTCGCCGATCATCGCCACTTCGCCCAGCATGGCGCCGGGGCCAGCCGTGTCGATGTTTCCTCCGATGATAGCGGCAAGATCGGCTCGG
>JBKJQU010000477.1:0-6312 GCA_046594995.1 Aestuariivirga sp. | reverse complement strand
AATCGCGATAGGCACGGATGCCGTCCTCGAGAGACACTTTGGGATGATAGCCCAGATCGCGCGTAGCCGCCGAGATGTCGAACCGCTCCTGCCGGTCGTCCACCGGGTCCGGGCCTTCGGCCACCTCGATATCCGCCTCCGGCATCACCTTGCGCACAATGCCGGCAATCTCGCTCAGTGTCATCCATGTGCCGCCAGTGACCGTGTAGGTGGAGCGTGGCAGGTGTGGCTTGTCCAGGGCCGTGACAAGCGCATGGGCGGCATCATCGATATGAATGTACTGACGTGGGAAATCCCGCCCGTATGGCAGGCGCGTGGCGCGCCCTTCCAGCGCGTCGGTAATCATGGTGCGGATGGTGCAGGCAGTCGTCCGCCTTGGTCCATAAATCCAGGAGAGCCGAAGGCTGACGCCGTCGACACCATGTTGCTGCGCATACGAGTGAACCAGATGTTCGCTTGCCGCTTTGCTGGCACCATAGACGGTCGAAGGCTGTAGCGCCACGTCCTCCGGCACGGGTCCGGGCTGCGTCGGGCCATAAGCGCTGGTCGAGGAACAGAACACGACCCTGATTCCCCCGACTATGCGGGCGAGTTCAAGAATGTTCGCGGTTCCGACGATATTCACCTGCACCATCTGCGCAGGACTGTCCGCTGCGACCATGGGACCTGAAAACGCACCACAGTGAACAACACCTGAGATGTCGTAGCGGCGCGCGATGTTGTGGAGGCCGTGAATGTCCGTCACGTCGCACTCGATCACGTTGCGGCCATCGATTGCCGTGCCCAAACGATCGATGACGATAACTCTGCGATCCGCTTTCTCAAGCAGCACGCGTACCGCGTTTCCGACCAAACCTGCGGCACCGGTGACAAGCACGCATTCATAGCTCATTCTTGAAGTCCTTCTGAAACTGAGAAAGCCCAGGTGTTTGATCCCAGGATTTGATGGTGCAATATATTCCATACAATGGAAGGAGGCACTATGGGCCAGATTTTACACGGCAGCACCACATAGCTTGCCCTCGGGCTTGACCCAAAGAGACTAAAGCAATCCGTCGAGCGATACAACATAGTCATGTCTGGACGGCGTCCGTTGATCAAGGGTTGACTTGCTGCGATATGAGGTCGCGGGTGCGGTCATGTCTTCGGCCTTTCGACGCAGAGCTTGCCTGCTGGCCCTGATGATATCCGCTGGTCCGCTGGCCTGATCAAGAGAACGAGCTTTTCTGCTCCGACTATGTTGCAGGCTTGACGAACCGCTGTTTGCTTCTTCACATCACCTCTTGGTCACCCTCGATTCTTTGGCTTGCCCCTTTCTGCAGACCAGTGTCAGTCTTGAGCCTGGATGCGTCCGTAGACGCTTTCATTGCGCATGAGCGCAAACACGATCCGTGCCATTTTGTTGGCGACTGCGACGGCCACGAGCCTGAACGGTTTGGTCCTCAAAAGCCCATCTGCCCAGGTTCGCAGGGCGTCTTGATGCCGCTTGCGATAAAAGAGGACTGCATGCGCGCCAACCACAAGTAGCTTTCGCAGATATCGGTTGCCCATCTTGGACACACGGCCGAGCCGATCTTTGCCACCTGAGGAGTTCTGCCTCGGTGTGAGCCCAAGGAAAGCCGCGAACTCACGCGGACCAGAGAACTGACCTGCATCCTGAACGGTTGCGGCAAGCGCCGAGGCCGTAATGGATCCAACGCCTGGAATGCTCATTAGGCGCCGCGCGGTTGTATCTGACCGCGCCAGTTCCATGATTGTGCGATCGCTTCGAGCAATCTCCGCATCAATCAGGCCGAGCTGACGAACCACAGGCGCCAGTGCATCGCGAACGCCAAGGGGAATAACTTCATCACCCTGTGCAACTGCAGCAGCCAAGGCAGCGGCACCTTTTGTCCCTTGCGCGGCGATGATGCCGATCTCAGTCAAATGGCCGCGCAAGGCGTTCAACAGCTGCGTGCGTTGCGCCACGAGAAGTTCGCGCACCTTGTGGTGCATCAGAACAGCTTGGTTGCCGATCGATCGGACGGCCACAAATCGCATCGATGGCCGCGTGACCGCCTCGCAGATTGCAGCCGCATCAGCCGCATCGTTCTTCTGACGGCGGACATAAGCCTTGACATAAGCAGGTGGCATCAGACGAGCATCGTGACCAAGCTTGATCAGCTCGCGCGCCCAATGATGTGCTGATCCGCAGGCTTCCAAGCCCACAAGGCAGTGCGGCAATGATGCGAAGAACGCCAGCACATCTTTCCGCTTCAGCGCAGTGGCGACCACAATGTTGCCGTCAGCATCTACCGCATGAACTTGGAAGACATGTTTAGCCAGATCGAGACCGACGGTCGCGACCAGGCTCAGATCGGCAATTGATTTACCCATGGATTGCGCTCCTTAAATGAACCGTTGACGACAACCATCTTGCCACATTCTTTCTTCAATGAAGATCGTGGCGAACGCCGTCCACACCATCAAGAGAGTCTGAGGGCGCTGGCCCAGCGCTATGGGATCAATCAGAAGACGGATGGTAGAAGGAGTGGACCCAGATCTCCCTTTGGCGGTAGTGGCCCAGAGCTAAGCCGCCAACAGATGTCGCTCGCATTTGTCTTTCGCCTTTGTCTTCATCTGGGGGCAAGTAGTGGCTTTATGCCAATGTTCCGAAAGAAGGTGCCGCGAAAACGCAGCCGAACCGTCACCTCAGTCCGAAATAACCCAGAACGAACAGAATGATGACAACGGCTCTGACAAGCCTTGCCAACCAGCTTGCCGCGCTGTCCGGCAATCTGATCAAAGCCGCCATCGGTCCAGCTTGTTTCGCTTCTCGAGGACCTTGCCTGAAACCGGTTTGCACTCGCCATTTCGCCACACCTGTAGCGTGAGTTCCACCACACCTGTTGCAGAGGTTCTTGCTGCGTTCACGTACGCAAAAAAATGTTGCGGTGCTTCTCTCAACAGCGCCAGTTTATCAAGGCTTTCAAGTTGGCACGTTCCTTGCTTACCCATTAACCAAAACTAATAACCAGGTTCTGGGGGCAAATGGGAAGCGCCATTGGCATTATCGCCAATCCGGTATCGGCACGCGACATTCGCCGCGTGCTTGCCAATGCGACTGCTCTACAGATCACCGATCGCGCCAACATCGTGTTGCGCGTGCTGTCGTGCGTAAAAGCCTGTGGCGTCGAAACCGTTTTCATGATGCCCGAGAACGGCGGAATCCGGCACCATGTCCGCCGCGGCATTGACCGCGCCGAGAATCAGGGACTCAAACACTTTCCGCAGGTCAAGTATCTTGACTACAAGATCTCGGGAACAGTCGAGGACACGCTGAAGGCGGCGCGCCTCATGAAGGAGACCGGCGTATCGGTCATCGTCGTGCTTGGCGGAGACGGAACGCATCGCGCCGTCGTCATGGCGTGCGGGGACGTTCCCATTGCCGGCATTTCCACCGGCACCAACAATGCGTTCCCAGAACATCGCGAGCCGACGATCACCGGTTTGGCGGTTGGTCTCGCGGTGACCGGCAAAGTTCCGGAGAAGGAAGCTTTCCTGCTGAACAAGAAGATTGTCGTCCGCGTCAACGATCATGAGGAAATCGCCCTCGTCGATGTCGCGGTGGTGACGGAGCGCTACATCGGCGCGCGCGCCCTGTGGCGCACCGAAACCTTCCGCGAACTGTTCGTGACCTTCGCTGATCCCGAGGTCATTGGAATGTCTGCGATCGCCGGACTTCTGAGCCCGGTAACCCGTCTCGAAGAGCACGGTCTCCACGTGAGGCTAGCGCCCGAGGGCGAGGCGAACATCACGCTCGATACGCCGATTGCGCCTGGCTACATGCGCGGCATCGGCATCCGTGATTTCGAGCCGATGAAGCCTGGGGTCAAGTATCGTCCGGAGATTTCGGACGGATCGATCGCGCTGGACGGGGAGCGCGAGCTGTCCTTCACACGCGACGACGACGTGACCATCGAACTCGTGCCCAACGCCTTCAGGACCGTGAATGTCAGCGCCTGCATGCAATATGCCTCGCGTCATGGCCTTATGCGCATGAACCACAAGACCAACTCGCAACCACTGGGAGGAAACTGATGACTGCCCCAAATTCAACAGATGGGATATTCCCGCTGGACAAGGCTGGCCTGCTAAAGGCCTACCGGACAATGCGGACGATCCGCGAGTTCGAAGAGCGGCTGCACGGCGAATTTGCAAAAGGCGACATTCCCGGCTTCGTTCACCTTTATGCGGGTGAAGAAGCGGCCGGGACTGGCATCATGATGCACCTCAAGGACAACGACCGGATCGCCTCCACTCATCGCGGTCATGGCCATTGCATTGCCAAAGGTGTCGATCCGCGCGAGATGATGGCCGAGATCTATGGCAAGGCATCGGGTTCCTGCCGCGGCAAGGGCGGTTCGATGCATATCGCCGACCTTTCCAAAGGCATGATGGGCGCCAACGGAATTCTTGGCGCCGGAGCGCCTCTCGTCTGCGGCGCGGCGCTGGCCGCCAAGTTTCGAGGGGACGGTGGTGTTGCCATTTCCTTTGTCGGTGACGGCGCATCGAACCAGGGCACCTTCCTCGAAAGCCTCAATCTCGCGGCCGTGTGGAACCTGCCCGCCATCTTCGTGATCGAGAACAACGGCTACGCTGAATCGACATCGCGCGACTATGCGGTCGCAGTCGATTCCTATGTCGACCGCGCTGCCGGCTTCGGTTTGCCGGGCGTCACCGTCGACGGTCTCGACTTCTTCGCTGTCTATGAGGCGGCAGGCGAAATCATCAAGCGTGCCCGCGAGGGCGGCGGCCCGGCACTGCTCGAATGCAAGATGATCCGCATGTTCGGCCATTTCGAGGGCGACCAGCAGACCTATCGCGCCAAGGGCGAAGTCGAGGACATCCGCGCCAACAAGGATTGCATCAAGATATTCGCGGCCCGCGTGACCGAGGCCGGCGTCATCAGCCGCGGCGAACTCGATGCTATCGACCGGGAAGTAGTGGCCGAGATCCAGGAGGCATCAGCCTTCGCCAAGGCGGCTCCACTGCCCACTGCTGCCGATCTCACCACCGATGTCTATGTCAGCTACTGATCGCAAGGAGTAACGAAAAATGGCACGCAAGATTACAATGCGTCAGGCGATCAACGAAGCGCTTGACCAGGAAATGGCCCGCGATCCGAGCGTCTTCATCATGGGTGAAGACATTGTCGGCGGCGCCGGCGGCGAAGGCGAGGAAGATGCATGGGGCGGTGTCCTTGGCGTCACCAAGGGCCTTCATGCCAAGTACAAGGGCCGGCTGCTCGATACGCCGCTCTCCGAGTCGGCTTATATCGGTGCTGCCGTGGGTGCGGCCGCCTGCGGCATGCGGCCCGTGGCCGAACTGATGTTCCTTGACTTCATGGGCGTCTGCTTCGACCAGATCTTCAATCAGGCCGCCAAGTTCAGGTATATGTTCGGCGGCAAGGCCGAAACGCCCGTCGTTATCCGCGCCATGGTGGGAGCAGGCTTCCGCGCCGCCGCCCAGCACAGCCAGATGCTGACGCCACTGTTCGTGCATATCCCCGGCCTGAAGGTCGTCTGCCCGTCAAACGCCTATGACGCAAAGGGACTTCTGATCCAGTCGATCCGTGACAATGATCCCGTGATCTTCTGCGAGCATAAGAACCTCTATGCGACGGAAGCTGACGTTCCTGCGGAATCCTACGCGATCCCATTCGGCGAGGCGAATGTCGTTCGCGAAGGCAAGCATGCCACCATCATCACCTACGGCATGATGGTGAACCGCGCGATGGATGCCGCCGCGGCGCTGGCGAAGAACGGCACGGAATGCGAGGTCGTCGACCTTCGCACCCTGTCGCCGATCGACTGGGACACGATCATCGACAGCGCATCGAAGACCGGCCATGTGGTCTGCGTCGACGAAGCCCATCCGCGCTGCTCGATCGCGTCCGATGTTTCGGCGATGATCTCGCAGGAATGCTTCAAGGCGCTGAAAGGCCCGATCCAGATGGTGACCGCGCCGCACACGCCGGTGCCGTTCTCGCCAGTGCTTGAAGATCTCTACATCCCATCGGCCGACGCAATCGCGAAGGCTGTCACGCGGTCGATGGCGCACTGAACGTCGCGCTCCAAAGAAGTGAGGTAATGATAATGACTGATACCCGGATTGTGCCGATCGTCATGCCCAAGTGGGGCCTCTCCATGAAGGAGGGAAAGGTGACGGGCTGGCTGTTGGAGGATGGCACGAAGATCAATGTCGGTGACGCGGTCCTCGAGGTCGAAACCGACAAGATCGCGGGATCCGTCGAGGCATCCGACGCCGGCG
>JBKJQU010000394.1:0-4414 GCA_046594995.1 Aestuariivirga sp. | reverse complement strand
TGTAGGACGGCATGGCTTCCCATTCGCCGGGGAAGCGGTCGAGCACGATATGGCCTTTCGGGTCCATGTAGTATCGGCCTTCGCCATGCATGCGATAGGCCTGCTCGACGCAGTCGTTGTATTCATGCGGTTTGAGAAGGCCGATCATTTCAGTCCGGCCGAGGATCAGTGTCTTGCGGTTGGCCCAGTTTTCCATTGTTGCTTGTCCTTTTCTCAGTTCATCCAGCCGGGTTGTCTGCGGCGGCTAAAGTCGGGATTCCAGTCGAGTTTCGGAAGATCGGAAGGATATGCCAGCGCAAGGTCATTCGGCGGCTTGATCACGTAGCGGCGATCAAAGGGCGTCCATGCATAGGGCTCACCGGAGCGGATGATATGCGGCCAGTCGGGATGGGCAAAGAGCGGACGGCCGACGGCGACGAAATCGCCGGCACCAGATTTCAATACTTCTGCTGCATCAGCACCCTCGGCAATACCGCCGTTGACGATCATAGGCTTGCCACTGGCCTCGCGAATGACCTGGGGGATCGGCGTCCTGCCGTCACTGGCGCGGTTATCCTTCCAGGCAAAACTCGACCAGTGAAGCGCATCCGCCTCGACGTCCGCCAAAGCATGGCCAACGGATCGTGCGTAGGCGAGCCCGCCCGGCCATGCGCCGGCGAAATCGTCCACCCCGTCCTGGCTGAGGCGAAGCGTGATGATCTTGTCCGGACCGATCGCGTTGCGCACGCGCTCGCACACAAGCTTGGCGAAGCGAACATTGTTTTCAGCGGAGCCGCCATATTCGTCCGTGCGCAGATTGGTGTTCGGGTGGATGAACTGATAGAGCAGGTAACCGTTCGCACCATGAATCTCGACACCGTCGAACCCTGCCTCGACGGCGCGCGCTGCCCCTTCGGCAAAGCCATTTGCAACGCGCGAAATCTCGTCCTTTGTCAGGGCGCGAGCGGGCGGGAAGGTCACCCTGGGCCACTCGCCTTGAATGCCGCGATTGTGTTTCTCCTCATCGGTGTCTGTGTAGAGAACCCAGCCGGGGCTTTGCGTGTCGCTCGCGGTCACCGGCAGTTCGCCGTCATGCAGGCAGCGTGGATCGCTGACCCTTCCGCCATGCATCAGCTGCAAAATGATCGGAACGCCATGGGCATGAACGGCATCTGTCACCTTCTCCCATCCCGCCACATGCTTCGCATTGGCGATCCCCGGCTGGTTCAGGTAGGCGGCACAGCCCAGGTCATCGTTCTCGAACGTTCCCTCGGTCACGATCATGCCGAGGCCGCCCCGGGCGCGGCGAGCGTAGTAGGCCGCCATCTCGTCCGTTGGCGTTCCATCCGCCTCAGCGCATTGGCGCGTCAGCGGCGCCATCACGATACGGTTTTTCAGGTTCACGCTTCCGAGATGAAATGCCGAAAACACTTTCTCCAGTCCTGTGGTCACGTTTCATCAATCCTCTTAGAGTTGAGCGCATCGATTATGAGCCGCGCCTTGCTCAGCCGATCATGTAGTTTTTTCCGACTGCAAGGCTCGTATCGACGAAGCGCCGCATGGCGCCGCTGATGCTGGCGCGGCGCCATGCAAGATGGGTTTCAACGATGACTGGCGGATCCGTGATGATGGGACGGGGCACAATCGCGTGCTCGCCGCAGAAACGCGGCATACCGCAAAAGACGGTGACGCCGACGCCAGCGGTAACCAGTCCGAGAATCCCGGTAAGGCTGGAAGCTTCCTGCCCGATGGTCAGGACTTGGCCCGCTTTCTGGAAGGCATCGATCACGATGCGTCGAAAAGTGGGCCATTCCGAGCTCGAGCCCATGATCAACTCCTCGCGCGCGAGGTCCTCGATGGTAAGCGCGCGCTTCTCCACAAGCGGATGATTGGGCGGAAGGAGAGCAACCAGCTTGTGCCGGGCCACAGGGCGAGTTTCAATTTCCGAACTCTGAAACGCTCCTTCGATAAAGCCCAAGTCGATTTCGTCTTGCAATATCTTGTCGCGTTGGGCTGGTGAGGTGAGGTAGGTCAACTCAAGCTGTACATCGGGGTTGGTGATGCGAAATTCGCGGGTGATATCGGGAACCAGTGAGTGGCCCGTGATTGTGGTATAGCCGATGCGCAGGATGGCCTTTGTGCCGGATGCTAGCAGCCGCGCAGTACTTTCAGCGACATCCACGCGCCGCAATATATCCTGTGCTTCTTCAAGAAAGTAGCGGCCAGACTCTGTCAGCCGGACTTTACGGGTCGTGCGCTCGAGGAGTTTCACTCCTATGCGCTCTTCCATCTCCAGAACGATGCGGCTGACTGCTGGCTGTGCCATGGTCAGTCGTTCGGCTGCACGGTGGAAATTAAGTTCTTCCGCAACCGCCACGAATGTACTGAGATGCTTCAGGTCATATCGCATTGATTGATACGCTTTTCGCATTAACGGGTTGTAGTTTTATTATTTCACAGACCTCTGGGGTGTGTCTAGTATCTCAAAACAAAAAGAAAACGATCCCGGGTGGTGCGAGAGAGTTCTCAGCAGATGATAAGAAAAGAGGTGCAGGAATCGCCAAAATCAGGCGTTTGCCGGTTTTTGTGGGTGCTCACCCATCACCTGAGTGTACCTCATGCCGAAGGTTGGATATTTACCGTGCAAGCTTCCGTTTCTGAATTGCCCTCCGGTTATCAATCGAGATGAAGAGGACCTGCAGATGATCCGTATCGGTGTGGACGTAGGCGGCACCTTTACTGACATTATATTAGAACGATCTGGTCACGGCGGCGAGCAGCAGGTGGTTGTCACCAAGGTTCAGAGTACTCCGCATGACCAGTCGGAGGCCGTTGTGGAGGGCATATTCAAGGTCTGTAAAATTGCCGGTGTCGAACCCTCCCAGATTGACTCTGTTTTTCACGGGACGACGGTCGCCACCAACATGGTGATCGAACGCGACGGCGCCCAGGTTGGGATGATCACCACGCGCGGCTTCCGCGACATCATGCACATGGCACGGCACAAGCGGCCGCATAATTTCTCCCTGCAGTTCGATCTGCCCTGGCAGACAAAGCCGTTGGTCCGCCGCCGGAACCGGCTTGTCGTCAGCGAGCGTATCATGCCGCCGGACGGCTCGATCGAGGTTCCGCTCGCCGAGGATGAGGTGAGGCACGCCGCCGAACTGTTCGCCAAGCGCGGCATGGATGCGGTGATCGTTGCGTTCCTGTTCTCGTTTCTCAACAACGAGCACGAGCAGCGGGCCAAGGAAATCGTGAAATCGATCCTGCCGGATGCCTTCGTGTCATGCTCGTCTGACGTGGTCAACACGATCCGCGAATATGAGCGTTTCTCCAGCGCGGCGATGAATGCCTATATCGGCCCGAAGACATCCGCCTACCTGCGTTCGCTCGAAGCCCGGCTGCGGGCCAACGGCATCAAGGCCATGGTGCGCATCATGCAGTCCAACGGCGGCATCTCGACAATCGAAAACTCGAGCGAGCTGCCGATCGGATTGCTTCTGTCGGGACCTGCGGGCGGCGTGATCGGAGGGCGCTGGACGGGCGAGAACTGCAACAACAAAAACATCATCACCATCGATATCGGCGGAACCTCCGCCGACATCAGCGTGATCGAGAACGGCCAGCTCCGGATCAAAAACCCACGCGACACGGAAGTCGCCGGCCTGCCGGTCCTGGTGCCGATGATCGACATCGATGCCATTGGCGCAGGCGGCGGTTCCATCGCTTATATCGATGCGGGCGGCGCATTCCGGGTGGGTCCGAGGTCAGCGGGCGCTGAGCCGGGGCCTGCCTGCTATGCCAAGGGTGGAGAAGAACCCACAGTGACTGATGCCCAGGTTGTGCTGGGCCGCATGGACCCCGAGCATTTCCTCGGCGGAGACCTGACCATCGACGCGTCGCTTTCCGAAAAGGCAATCCGCAAACACATCGCCGAACCCCTGAACATGTCGGTCGAGCAGGCGGCCCTCGGCATCCTGAAGATTGTTAACAACAACATGGCATTGGCGATCAATGCGAATTCGGTGGCAAAGGGTGTCGACCCGCGGAACTTCTCGCTGATGGGTTTTGGCGGCGCTGGCCCACTCCACTCTGTGTCTCTGGCCGAGGCGATCTTCGCCAAGGACGTGATCTCGCCCATACAGCCGGGCATCACCGCCGCGACCGGCCTTCTCGTCACCGATCTCCAGTATGAGTATACGCGTTCGACGCTGATCGTGCTCGACAATGCCGGTCCTGCAGAATTTGAACGCGTCAATGCCGTGTTGAACGACCTTCTCGCGCAGGCAAACCGGCAACTGGACGCAGACGGCATACCCAGGGCCCAGAGACGTTTCCGACAGATTGCGGAGTGCCGCTATGTGGGGCAGGGTTTCGAGTTGCGCGCCGATGTTCCCGATGGCGCGATCAATAAGGACAGCGCCGCCGTTGTCAT
>JBKJQU010000183.1:0-7659 GCA_046594995.1 Aestuariivirga sp. | reverse complement strand
GACGCCGAGCGAGCCCAGCACCTTGTCCACAAGGCCCACGCCCATATGCTCGCCGCGCGCGGCAAAGCCCGCAGGCCCTTGCCGTGCGAGCTTGTCCTTCACCATCATCTTGCCTGTCAGAGCCAGAATAAAGGTGATGATCGAAACCGCAACGGGCCGCCTCACGCCATCGGGCGTGATGACGAGGGCAATGTCGCTCGCCGTGCAGGCGGCAACGTCCACCGTGTCATAGCCGACTCCGAAGCGCGCGACGACGGCGAGCCTGCCGTTTTTTGGCACGCTGTTCGCATCGAACTTGTGGGCCAGCAGGATCAGCGCATCGAAATCCTCAAGCTGGGCTCCGCGCAGGGGATTGGCGTTTTCCAGAAATACCATCTCGACATCAGGAGCGGATTTCAGTGGCTCGAGATCGAAGTCCGGGAAGGTCGGCGTGCCATCCGCTTTCCTGAAATCACCCGACAATGCGACACGGTACTTGCTCATCCCTTCGCTCCCTCGCGAATGGTTTTCGCAGCCGCCGCAAGTCCGTCGCGCAGCACCCAGACATCGCCCGAGTAGCAGATGAAATCGAAGCCCTGCTTCCAGTAGGCAATGCCTTGTTCCGTGTTGGGAACGAGGCGGCCCAGCGACTTTCCATGTTTCTTCGCGGCGGCGATGATGCGGTCCATCGCGGCCTCGAATTTCGGATTGGCGAAATCGCCGGGAATGCCGAGCGACACCGAGAGGTCGAAGTGGCCGACCCACAGGGCGTCCACGCCATCGATCGCGGCAATCGCATCGACGTTTTCAGCACCATCCGCCGTTTCGATGAGGCAGATCACCGTGGTGCGCTTGTTGGCGCTGGCGAGGGCTTCGATGACGGGCGCGGCGCGGTAATTGTCATGCGCCATCTGCAGGCCCACGCCACGCTTTCCTTCCGGGAAGTACTTGATCGAATCGACCATGCGCTGCGCCTGGGCGGCAGTCGAGATCATCGGCGCGATGAGGCCTTCCGCACCCATGTCGCAGGCCCGCGCCAGCATGTCATTTTCCTGTGCCGGAACCCGCACGATGACGGGCACGCCCGCCGCCTCGAAATAGCGGATGGCGCTTTTCAGGGTTTCAAAGGAGAAGCCCGAATGCTCCATGTCGAAGAATGCGAAATCGAGCCCGGCGGCCTTGAGGATATGGCCGATGCCGGGCGTGGCAAACTCGACGATGAAATTGCCGACCTTCAGCTCTTTCGAGCGGGTCATTTCCTTCAGTCCCATTCGGCGTCCGTCCCTTGGGTGTCACCCGGTTTGTCCCGGGTCGACTGATTGACTTGTCATACCAGTAGCATGTAAGCAGACCGGAACGCTATCCGAGGTTTCTGCATGACGTCAATCGCTCTCTTTGGTGCTGGCGGGAAAATGGGGCACAGATTGTCCCGCAATCTCAAAGACTCACGCTTCACCTTGCGTCATGTAGAGGTCAGCGAGGCTGGTCGCGCGCGACTTGCCCAGGATTTCGGCATTCAGTGCGTGGATGCAGCGACTGCCCTGCAAGATGCAGAAGTGGCCGTGCTCGCCGTACCCGATACGCATATCGGCAAGGTTGCCCAGTCGATCCAGCACCTTCTGAAGCCCGGCACCATGGTCGTGGTGCTGGATGCGGCTGCTCCTTTCGCGGGTCATCTGCCCGAAAGGCCCGATCTCACCTATTTCGTGACGCATCCCTGCCATCCGCCGATCTTCAATGACGAGACGGACATCAATGCCAAGCTTGACCGTTTTGGCGGCGTCGCGGCGAAGCAACATATCGTCAATGCCCTGATGCAGGGGCCGGAAGAACATTATCCGCTGGGCGAGGACGTGGCGCGCACCATCTGGGCGCCCGTCATGCGCTCGCACCGGGTGACGGTGGAGCAAATGGCGCTTCTGGAGCCCGGCCTGTCCGAAACCGTCGTCGCCTCGCTGCTTGATGTGATGCGGGAAGCGATGGACGAGGTGGTGGCGAGGGGCGTGCCTGCGGAAGCCGCGCGGGACTTCCTGCTGGGCCACATGAATATTCTGGGCGCCGTCATTTTCAAGGAGCAGCCGGGCTTGTTTTCCGACGCCTGCAACAAGGCCATCCAGTTCGGCAAGCCCATGCTGATGCGCGACGACTGGAAAAGGGTCTTCGAGCCTGACGAAATCGCCGCCTCGATCCGCCGCATTACCTGAGGATTGATCCGGCGATCTGGAATGAAACTCTTGCGCTTTCCGCCCCGTTGGTGCTGAAAGCCCGGTAACCAGGAGTTTCGAATGCTTGAAGCCATTCAATCGCTTTTTACGCCCGAGGCCATGTGGGCGCTGGGCCAGGTCATCCTGATCGACCTTGTGCTGGCGGGCGACAACGCTGTCGTCATCGGGCTGGCGGCCGCCGGATTGCCGAAGGACCAGCGCAACAAGGCCATTCTCGTCGGCATCATTGCGGCAACCGTGCTCCGCATCGGCTTTGCCAGCGTCACCACCCAGCTCCTCCAGATTCTGGGTCTCATTCTCGTCGGCGGCATCCTGCTGTTGTGGGTAAGCTGGAAGATGTGGCGCGAACTGCGCGAGGGCCATGGGCAGCATGATGCCGTTGAATCCGTGACCGGTGAAGACCTCAACGCCGATGGCACCGTGGGTGAGAGGGGACCGCCCCGGAAAACCTTCAAGCAGGCGGCCTGGCAGATCGTCATCGCCGACGTTTCGATGTCGCTCGATAACGTGCTCGCGGTTGCGGGCGCTGCGCGGGATCATCCGACTGTGCTGGTCATTGGCCTCGTTCTCTCGATCGCGCTGATGGGCCTCGCGGCGACCTTCATTGCCAAGCTTCTCCAGAAGCACCGCTGGATCGCCTATGTGGGCCTTGCCATCATTCTTTATGTGGCGCTCGAAATGATCTATCGCGGCGTGATGGAAGTTTACCCGGTGATAACCTGATGCTGAATTTCGATATCGAACGGTTCCTGCGGATCGAGGCAGGTGCGGTGGCGCTTGCCCCTGCAATTCATGACGTTGTTGGCAGATGCATTCAGGGTGGTGCGAAGAACATCTTCTTCCTCGGCACCGGAGGTGCTGCGATCCTCATGCAGCCGGCAAGCCTTCTGCTGCAGCGGCGGTCGTCCTTTCCGGCCTATTGGGAAATTGCTGCGGAATTCGTGGCGGGCGGGCACCAGGCATTGGGCCGCGATTCCATCGTTGTGATCCCATCGCTCTCGGGCACCACGAAGGAGTCAGTCGCAACGCTCGACTATTGCAAAGAGAGGGGCGCAAAGATCATCGCGCTCGTGGGACACAAGGACACGCCGCTTGGGACAAAGGCCGATCATGTCTTCGTGAATTTCGCGGAAGACGATACGTCGTCCGAAAGCTTCTATCTGCAATCACTGCTGATCGCGCTGTCGCTCATGGCGCATCAGGGTGAGTTTGCAGATTACGCGAAGACTGTCGCTGAACTGGAAACGCTGCCCCGTCACCTGGTGGCGGCGAAGCAGATGTTCGAGCCTGAGGCTGAGAAGATCGCCACCGCATTCACCAATGAGCCCTATCACATCATCACGGCGGCCGGCGGAAGCTGGGCTGAAGCCTGGTACTACGGCATGTGCATTCTTGAAGAGATGCAGTGGATCAGGACGAGGCCGATCCACTCGGCGGACTTCTTCCATGGCACTTTGGAACTGGTCGAAAAGGGCGTCAGCGTTTTCATCATGCATGGCGAGGATGCCTATCGGCCCTTGACCATGCGCGTCGAGAATTTTGCCCGTCAGTATACGGACAAGGTGACAGTGCTGGATGCCGCCGCTTTTGAATTGCCCGGCATTTCAACAGAAACCCGCGCGCTGATATCGCCAGTCATCCTCGCGACGATCCTCGAACGGCTCTCCGCCCATCTTGAAGTGAAGCGCAACCATCCGCTCACCACGCGCCGCTATTACAAGAAAGTCGCCTACTGAAAGATCCGGGATGACCTATCCGCGTGATATGAAGGGCTATGGCCGCGCCGTTCCCGATCCGAAATGGCCGGGCGGCGCGCATGTCGCCGTGCAGTTTGTGCTGAACTATGAAGAGGGGGCTGAGAACAACATCCTCCACGGCGATGCGGCATCCGAAGCCTTCCTGTCCGAGATCGTCGGTGCTGCCGCATGGCCGGGCCAGCGTCACTGGAACATGGAATCGATCTACGAGTATGGCGCGCGCGCCGGCTTCTGGCGGCTGTGGCGCATGTTCACCGATCGGAATGTGCCGCTGACGATCTACGGAGTCGCTACCGCCATGATGCGCTCGCCCGATCAGGTGGAGGCCATGAAGGAGGCAAGCTGGGAAATCGCCAGCCACGGCCTCAAATGGGTCGAGCACAAGGACATGGCCGAAGACGTGGAACGCCAGCAGATCGCTGAGGCGATCCGCATCCACACGGAAACAACTGGCGAGAGGCCGCTTGGCTGGTACACCGGACGCTGCTCAATGAACACCACGAAGCTGGTGATGGAGGAGGGCGGTTTTCTTTACTCTTCAGATGATTACGCTGATGATCTGCCCTATTGGCTTAACAAGCCCGGTGGCGGAAAACACCTCATCATTCCCTATACGCTCGATGCCAACGACATGCGCTTTGCAACGCCGCAGGGCTTCAGCACGGGCGAGCATTTCTATCAATACCTGAAGGACTCCTTCGACTGCCTCTATGAAGAAGGCAGGCGCGGCAGTCCGAAGATGATGTCTGTGGGCCTGCATTGCCGCCTCGCAGGCAGGCCGGGCCGCGCCTTGGGGCTGGCGAAATTCATCGACTACATCTTGTCGCACGACAAGGTCTGGATACCGCGCCGCATCGACATTGCCCGCCACTGGCATGCAAATTTCAGCGGTTGATCCCACGACGCTTCTGATAATGGACCGGCCATGACCATCAGCTTCTACGACCTATCGAAGATGACACGCGAACAGCGCGACGGCTTGCTGAAGCGCACCGAGGCTGATCTCTCCTCATACGAAGAGAAGGTGAAGCCGATCATCGAAGCGGTGCGTGTGGAAGGCGATGAAGCCTTGGCACGATTTACCCGCCAGTTCGACAAGGCACCGGTGAAAGCCGACGAGATCGCCGCCACGGAAGCTGATTTCGACCTTGCCGAAAAGACGCTCGAACCGAAAGTGCGCGAGGCGCTCGACTTCATGGCGGTCTCGATCCGCCGCTTCCATGAAGACCAGAAGCCGGCGGAGATGTGGTTCCACGAAATCCGTCCCGGCGTTTTCGCAGGCGACCGGACGACCGCTATTCCATCCGTTGCCTGCTACATTCCTCGTGGCAAGGGCGCATTCCCTTCCGCCGTGATGATGACCACGATTCCCGCCAATGTCGCGGGCGTGAAGGACATCGCCATCGTCACCCCGCCGGGGCCTGATGGCAAAATCGATGATGCAACGCTTGTGGCTGCTCGCATGTCGGGCGTGAGACAAGTCTTCAAAGCCGGTGGCGCGCAGGCCATCGCTGCTGTGGCTTACGGAACCCGGACGGTTCCGAAATGCGCCAAGGTGGTGGGTCCGGGCAGCCCGTGGGTTGGTGCCGCAAAGCGATTGCTGTCGCATGTGCTCGATACCGGCACGCCAGCGGGCCCCAGCGAACTCGTCGTGCTGGCGGATGAGACAGCCGATGGCCGCCTTGCAGGGCTAGACCTCATCATCGAGAGCGAGCACGGGCCGGACAGTTCCGCCTTCCTCGTGACGTGGAGCCGGAAGGTGGCGGAAGACGCGACGGCCGCCATTCCAGAATTCTGGAAACAGATGGGCGCACAGCGCGTGGAGTATTCCTCCACCGTGCTGGGCGGCCCCATGGGCGGCATCGTTCTGGCGCGCGATGAAGAAGAAGCCATCGCTTTCTGCAACGACTATGCGCCCGAACATCTGGGCGTTCACTCCGATGAGCCCTTCCAGTATCTGGGGCGCCTGAAAAATGCGGGCGAGATCCTGCTCGGCAAGCACACGCCGCCGACGCTGGGCAACTTCGTGATCGGTGTGAACCATGTGCTGCCGACCAGCGGATGGGCGAAAACCGGCTCGCCCCTGACCGTCTATGATTTCATGAAGCGCACGTCGGTGGCCTATGTCACGGGCAAGGGCTATCCCGAACTCGCGAAGCATGCGCATGTCATCGCCACTTACGAGGGCTTCGACGGCCATGCCAATGCGGTATCCGAAATCCGCATGCGTCTGCTGAAGGGGAACACATGACATTGCGCAGCGGCGGCCAGATTCTCGTCGACCAGTTGAAGATTCATGGCACGAGCCACGTGTTCTGCGTGCCGGGTGAAAGCTATCTCGCGGTGCTGGACGCACTGCACGATGCCGCGATCACCACGATCGTCTGCCGTCAGGAAGGTGGCGCTGCCTTCATGGCGGAGGCTGCGGGCAAGACCACGGGGCAGCCTGGCATCGTGATGGTGACGCGCGGGCCCGGCGCCACCAATGCGTCACCCGGCATTCATGTGGCATCTCAGGATTCAACGCCGCTCATCATGTTCGTGGGGCAGGTGGCGCGCGGCATGAAGGAGCGCGAGGCCTTCCAGGAACTCGACTACAAGGCCGTGTTCGGGACAATGGCGAAATGGGTGGTCGAGATCGACCGCGCCGAACGCATTCCTGAAATCCTTTCGCGCGCCTTCCATTTGGCAACTCAAGGCCGCCCTGGCCCGGTGGTGATCGCGTTGCCCGAAGACATGCTCACCGACATGGCCGATGTGCCGGATGCCTTGGCTTACGCGCCCGTGGTGATGCGCCCCGGATCATCCGACATGGATGTATTCCAGCGCAGGCTTTTGGCGGCCGAACGCCCCATCGTGCTCGCGGGTGGATCGGGCTGGAGCGCCGAGGGCGTCAACGATCTTGTGCAATTCGCTGAGAACTTCGATCTTCCCGTGGCCGTCACCTTCAGGCGGCAGATGCTGTTTCCGGCGGATCATCCCAACTTTGCGGGCGACCTTGGCATCGGCCCCAACCCGGAGCTTCTGGCGCGGGTGAAGGATGCCGATCTGGTCATCCTGCTGGGCGGCCGCATGTCGGAGATGCCGTCGCAAAGCTACACGCTTTTCGATATTCCGGGTGATGGGGCGAAGCTCGTCCATATTCATCCGGGTGCGGAGGAGTTGAACCGTGTCTATCGCACAGGCCTTGGAGTTCTGGCAACGCCTTCCGCTTTCGCCGAGGCAGCCGCCGCATTGCCAAAGCCCAGCCGCATGACATGGAACGGGGCCGCTGCGATTGCGCATGCCGATTATGTGGCGTGGAGCGACCCGAAGCCCATCCGGACGGCAGGCGCCGTTCAGATGTCGCAGGTGATGGCGCATCTGGTGGACGCGATGCCGGCAGACACGGTTTACTGCAACGGTGCCGGCAATTATTCCACGTGGGTGCATCGCTTCTGGCCCTTCCGTGGTTTCGGCTCGCAGCTTGCCCCCACATGCGGCTCGATGGGTTATGGCGTTCCGGCATCAGTCGCGGCTAAGGCGCTCGACCCAGGTCGCGCCGTGGTCGCCTTCGCGGGCGATGGCTGCTTCATGATGAACGGGCAGGAATTCGCAACGGCGATCCAGTATGACCTGGCCATTATCGTCGTCGTCGTCGACAATGGCATGTACGGCACCATCCGCATGCATCAGGAGCGCGAATATCCGGGCCGCGT
>JBKJQU010000115.1:0-3761 GCA_046594995.1 Aestuariivirga sp. | reverse complement strand
GGCCTGGCAGACATCGCCCTGCGCCGCTTCGGCTGCAACCAAGGTTGCGGTGGCGAAATCGAGGCCGAGGAGTGCGGCCATGGCGCCCATGCCGACGGGCGTTGCGCTCTGCATGGCCTGCCCGCGAATCTTCAGCAGGCGCGCGGCATCGGTCAGCGAAAATGTGCCAGCAGCGGCAAGTGCCGAGTATTCGCCCAAAGAATGGCCTGCCACGAAATTCGCCGTGTTGGCGACCGTGATCCCGTGCTCAACCTCCAGCACGCGCATCACCGCCATCGACACCGCCATGAGGGCAGGCTGGGCGTTTTCAGTGAGGGTCAACTCGGCCTCGGGGCCGTCCCACATCAAATGCGTCAGCTTCTGGTTCAGGGCCGCATCGACCTCGCCGAACACCGCACGTGCGGCAGCGAAATTTTCCGCCAGCGCCTTGCCCATGCCAACAGCCTGGCTGCCCTGGCCCGGAAACATGAAGGCAATTGTCATGAGTGACTTCCTGTCTGATTCTTGTTGGCGGGGCACGAAACACGTGGAGCGCCGGGAGTCAAGGTTGACCGGCACGTGGAGTTCCGCCTTAAGTCTGGAGCATGTACACAGCAGATGAATTCGAAGCCGCGCAACGCATCGTCTATGCCGCCATGCCGCCCACGCCGCAGTATGCCTGGCCTTTGCTGGCGGAAGCCACCGGCTGCGAAACGTGGGTGAAGCACGAAAACCACACGCCGACCGGCGCCTTCAAGGTGCGGGGCGGCCTCGTGAACATGAAGATGCGGAAGGATCGGGGCGAGACGAACGGCGTCATCACCGCAACGCGCGGCAACCACGGGCAGTCGATTCCCTTTGCCGCGAGGCGTGTGGGCATCAGTGCCACCATCGTCTGCCCCATTGGCAACTCGCCCGAAAAGAACGCGGCGATGCGGGCCCTGGGAGCCGAGTTGATCGAGACGGGCCACGATTTCGACGCAGCGCGCGAGACGGCAATCGAGATCGCGAAGGAGCGCAGCCTCGATTTCATCGCCTCCTTCGGCAAGGAACTGGTGGCGGGCGTTTCAACCTATGCGCATGAGCTTTTCCATGC
Organism: Aestuariivirga sp.; assembly: GCA_046594995.1. Lineage (GTDB taxonomy): Bacteria > Pseudomonadota > Alphaproteobacteria > Rhizobiales > Aestuariivirgaceae > Aestuariivirga. The sequence continues at coordinate 2,686 of JBKJQU010000115.1, read as the reverse complement.
GGCAGGTGAACTCGATGCCGTCTATGTGCCGATCGGCATGGGCTCCGGCATCTGCGGCACGATTGCCGCGCGCGACATGCTGGGGCTGAAGACGAAGGTGGTCGGCGTGGTTGCAGAGGGCGCCAATTGCTATGCGTTGTCGTTCCAGGCGGGAAAGCCCGTGGCCACCAATACCGGCACAAGCTTCGCCGACGGCATGGCCGTGCGCATTCCGAACGTGCAAGCGCTCGACATCATTCTTGAAGGCACAGACCATATCGTGACGGTAAGCGATGACGAGATCGCGGAAGCCGTGCGCCTTTACTTCCGCTGCTGCCACACCATCGCCGAAGGTGCGGGCGCTGCACCCCTCGCCGCATTGATGCAGGAACGCGAAATGATGAAGGGTCGGCGCGCCGGCGTCATCCTGTCTGGCGGCAACATCGACATGCCGAAATTCGCGGAAGTTCTGGAAGGGAGAACGCCGGTACCCTGATTACAGCGAGGTCGACAATCCGCCATCGACTGCCAGCACGTGGCCGTTGACGTAAGCCGCCGCGTCAGACGCCAGGAAAACGACAGCGCCGCCGAGTTCATCGGGCTTGGCCCAGCGCCCTGCTGGTGTGCGCGCTTCGACCCAGGCCGTGAACGCCTTGTCTTCAAGAAGTGCAGTATTGAGTTCGGTCGCGAAATAGCCTGGCGCCAGCGCGTTGACGGTAATGCCCTGCCGGCCAAGCTCTGCGGCCATCGAGCGCGTCAGCCCATGGAGCCCGGCCTTGGCCGCCACATAGGCATGGATCGTCGGGCGGCCGAGGATCGCTGCGACCGAACCGGTGTTGATGATGCGGCCAAACTTGTTGGGCAGCATGAGGCGCACGGCATCGCGCGACAGCCGGAAGCACGAGGAGAGATTGACTGAGATGACACGGTCGAAATCCTCGTCCTGCCACTCTGTGATGGGACGGCGATGCTGGATACCGGCATTGTTGACCAGGATGTCGATCTTGCCATGGCGCTTCGCGATGTCTTCCAGTGCGGCGCGCGCAACGGCTGCATCCGTAACGTCGAAAGCCATCGCCTCGGCACCAATCTTCTTCGCAGTCTCGTCGAGTTCATCCTTGTTGCGCGCATTGACGACAACCGTGGCACCCTGCTGCGCCAGCGCCTTTGCCATCGCGAAGCCTAAGCCCCGCGACGCGCCGGTGACGAGCGCCACGCGGCCGTCGAGTGAGAACATTTTTTCCCGGTCCGTCATTCCAGTTCTTCTCCTGTCTCAAGTCCGAGCAATTTTGCTGCGGCTGCCAATCTCTTGTCCCGCGTCCATAGTCCCGTATTCGGAGATAGCTTCACCGCAGCCACAAGGTGTACATCCACGTAGCCGATACCCAGCCCAACGAAAGAATGCGCCTCAATGAAGGCCAGCGCTTCCCTGTCGCTGGCGACGGTGACTGCGGGAAGCTCCCAAAGGCTTTGAAGGATGACCTCGCGGTTTCCCAGATGCCCTAGCGCGATCTCGCCGATGACGAAAGGATGGATCGCGATAAGTTGCCGCTGCAGAAGCCGCTGCATCGCCGCGTCGGCCTTGCGCAGATGATTGACCCAGATGGAGGTGTCGGCAAGGATCACCGATATGGTGGCCTGCGGCGCGGTGGCGCTTTCGCGCCGGGTTCGCTTCCACCAAGCAGCGCCAGCCGCCTTGCGCTTTCACGGGCGATCAGCGCCTTGAGCGCTTCCCTGACCAATGCAGCTTTTTCATTCAGGCCGGTCAATTCCTGCGCCCTTTCCATCAGGTCATCATCGAGTGCCAATGTCGTTCGCATGTTTCAGCTCCTCAAGGCACGTAATTAGCATCACATGATGCGTACTTCAATGCCGTGCTCTGAACCAATGGAAGGGCGGAAGTTTCCTCCCGCCCCCTCTGTTTCCAGTCCCGAGCCGCGACTTACTTCGCGATGCAGGTGTCGGCCGTTTCCGGCGTGCAGACGTCAAGGCCCGTGTAGGTCGGGTCAGTCGGCGCGGCCTTGCCTTCCTTCATGTCCTTCAGCGCCATCATGGTCTTGTAGCCCATCTCGAAGGGACGCTGGCCGACCTGTCCGAGCGACAGGCCTTCCTTCATCTGCTCGATCTGGATCGGAAGCGTATCGGCAACGACGAGCGCCAGTTCCTTCTTGGCGATCTTGTCCTTGTACTTCTCGACCGCGGCGCGGTTGGCGTCAGGGATGAACTGCGGGAAGCCGCCGGTCGGGATGAAGGCGTCGAGGGTTGGCATTTTTGCCATGAAGTCCTCGAACTGCTGCACCGAGCGCGGGAAGTCATCGTCGGTGTAGAGCGGGCAGCCCTCGGCTTCAGTCCAGCCGTTCTGTCCGGCGAGAGCATCGCCCGGAGAAGCGGCGGATTTTACGCCCGACAGCGTATCACGGATGCCCTGCATGCGTTCGTTGTGGTTGGCTGCCGCCGCACCGCCCGATTGGATGCACACCGTGCCGCCTTTCGGCTTGATCTCCATGGCGATCTTGGCAAGGTTTACGCCGATCTCATAGTTATGCGTGCCGATATAGGCCATGCGTAGGTCCTTGTTCTCAGGGAGAACGTCCGAGTCCCAGGTCAGAACCGGAATACCGGCTTCCTTGGCGGCCTGAAGCGCCACCGCCATCGCCGCGGCGTTCGATGGTGCTACGGCGATGCCGTCCACCTTCTTGGCCACGAG
>JBKJQU010000060.1:0-8399 GCA_046594995.1 Aestuariivirga sp. | reverse complement strand
TTGCCACCATGTGCCCCACATGGGCTGGCCCCAGAGCGAGCCTGTCGCCAGCGAGAGAAAGCAGAACACGGCGCCGATGGGTGCTGCCGTCTTTGCCGCCGCATCGGCCAGCGGGTGGCGGAAGATGATCGCCACCGCACTCGCCAGCGCCATCACGACGTAAACGAACAGCGCCATCCACGCGGCGGGCACATGTACATACATGATGCGCACGGTCTCACCCTGCTGGTAATCCGCAGGCGCTGTTGCAAGTGCACCGTAGAGGCCCACAATGAAAAGACAGATGGTGATGACCCACACATATGGCAGCACAGCATTGGCAAGTTTAAGGAAGCGTGTCGGATTGGCTAGATATTGCATGATGCTTATCTAATGGGCGGGTTTCATTTCAGATAGGACCTTAAGGCCGCAGCCGAGGCAAGGGGAGACAGCACGAGGCTCACCAGGGCGAGCGCCAGCAATATCAACAATGAGGGTGTGGCGATATCGGGGCTGGAACCGGGCACCACAGATGCCGAAAGACCGAAGATCAGCACCGGCACATAGAGCGGCAGCACGAGGAGCGACACCAGCAATCCGCCGCGCCGCAAGCCCACCGTCACCGCCGCGCCGATCGAGGCCAGAAGCGACAGCGCAATCGAGCCGATCATCATCGCCAGCGCCAGAGGCCAGATGGCGCGGGGGTCGAGGTTGACGAGAAAGCCGAGGATTGGCGCCGCGATTGCCAGCGGCAGGCTGGTCGAGAGCCAGTGCGCCACGGCTTTCGCCAGCGCCACCAGTTCGAAAGGTACCGGGCTCATGGTCATGATGTCGAGCGAGCCGTCGTCATAGTCCTGCTGGTAGATGCGGTCGGCGGACAAGAGCACCGAGAGCAGCAGCGAAATCCACAAGGCGCCGGGCGCGATCTTGCCGAGCAGCGCCTGATCGGGGCCCAAGCCAATCGGCAGCAGCACCATCACAGTCAGGAAAAACCCCAGTGCCGTTCCAACGCCACCGCCCTGCCGGATGCTTAAAGACAGGTCACGCCTGATCAGTGCGAGGATCAGCTTCACGCCGCACGCCCCAGTTCAAGCCGCGTGTCGGACTCGCGGCCCAGGGGCACATGGGTTGCGGCGATGATGATGCCGCCCTGTTCCAGATGCCCCGCCATCACGCCCACGAGCCTTGCCATCGAGGCGGCGTCGAGGCCCACGGTCGGTTCATCGAGCAGCCACAGCACGCGGGGCACCAGTACGAGGCGTGCGAGTGCAAGCCTGCGCTTCTGCCCGGCTGAAAGAAGGCCTGCGGGATAGGAGGAGAGGCGGGTGAGGTCAAACGCCGCCATGGCCCTTTCAACGTCGCCTGCGCCCATGAAGTCGCGCCAGAAGGCAAGGTTTTCTGCAACGCTCAGCGCCGTCTTCACCGCTTCCTGATGCGCGATGTAATGTGCCTGCTGTCCGATCGTGAGGTCATCATGGCCGCCTTCGAGCTTCAGGTTGCCCGATGCCGCCTCGTTCAGCCCGGCGATCATCCGCAGCAGCGATGACTTGCCCGAGCCGTTGGGTCCGGTGAGCTGCATCAGCTGGCCGTTGGAAACGGCAAAGCGGACGCCCGTGAACACGGTGCGCCCGCCTCTTTCGCAAGTCAGATTGTCGGCCGTCAGTTCCATTGCCCCTTCAATAGCGGCAGGTCACACGGATGGCTACATCATGTATTGGCCGCCGTTTGCCGAAAGCGTCGAGCCGGTGATGAAGCCGGCTTCGTCGGAGGCGAGGAAGATCACCGCGCGGGCGATTTCTTCCGGCTGGCCGAGCCGGCCCACCGGAATTTGCGGCAGGATGTTTTTCTCGATCACGGCGGGATCTATCGCCATCACCATTTCGGTGGCGATGTAGCCGGGGCAGATGGCGTTGACGGTGATGCCGGCACGCGCTCCTTCCTGCGCCAGTGCCTTGACGAACCCCAGGTCACCCGCCTTGGCGGATGAATAGTTTACCTGGCCCATCTGGCCCTTCTGGCCGTTGATGGAGGAAATGCAGATCACCCGGCCAAACTTCCTGGCGCGCATGCCCTCCCACAAGGGCCTTGTCATGTTGAACAGCGAATTCAGGTTGGTGTTGATGACCTGGTACCACTGGTCTCGCGTCATCTTGTGGAACATGCCGTCCTTGGTGATGCCGGCATTGTTGACCAGCACCTCGATGGGGCCGAGATCGGCCTCGACTTGGCTGATGCCTTCAGCGCAGGCATCGAAGTCGGACACATCCCACTTGTAGACGGCGATACCGGTTTCTTGCTTGAACTTGGCGGCTGCCGCATCATTGCCGGCATAAGTCGCGGCCACCGTATAGCCCGCCGCCTTCAGCGCCTTGGAAATCGCCGCGCCAATGCCGCGCGATCCGCCCGTAACCAGTGCAATCCGTCCCATGTCTTGTCTCCTTTTGTTTTAATTCCCATCAACCAATTCCGTCATGCCAGCGAAAGCTGGCACCCCGCTTTTGCCTTTACCGCCCGGAAGCGGGACCCCAGCTTTCGCTGGGGTGACGGCAAGATGGACATGCGTTCCGCATGACACCCTCTCCCGCAAGGGGAGAGGGAAAGCATGGTGTTTTACCGCTCGAGGCACATGGCAACGCCCATGCCGCCGCCGATGCACAGCGTGGCGAGGCCCTTCTTCGCATTGCGGCGGCCCATCTCGAAGAGCAGCGTATTCAGCACGCGGGCTCCGCTCGCGCCGATCGGGTGGCCGATGGCGATGGCGCCGCCGTTCACGTTCACGATGTCGGGGTTCCAGCCCATATCCTTGTTCACGGCGCAAGCTTGCGCGGCAAAGGCCTCGTTGGCTTCAATCAGATCAAGATCCTCGATCTTCCAGCCAGCCTTCTTCAACGCAGCGCGCGAAGCCGGAATGGGGCCTGAGCCCATGATCGCGGGATCGACGCCGACGCTAGCCCAGGATGCGATGCGCGCGAGTGGCGTCAGGCCGCGCTTCTCGGCTTCCTTCTCGCTCATCAGCATCACGACGGCCGCGCCGTCATTGATGCCCGACGCATTCGCCGCCGTCACCGAGCCATCCTTGGCGAAAGCAGGCTTCAGCTTCTGGACCTGGTCCAGCGTGACACCCTTCTTGATATACTCATCCTCGGATACGACAACGTCGCCCTTGCGGCCTGAAATGGTCACGGGTGCGATCTCGTCCTTGAACTTGCCTGAGCCTTGAGCGGCCTCGGCCTTGTTCTGCGAGGCCACGGCAAAGGCGTCTTGCATGTCGCGGGTAATCTGCCACTGGTTTGCAACGTTCTCGGCCGTGTTGCCCATGTGGTAGCCATTGAAGGCGTCCCACAACCCGTCTTTAATCATGGTGTCGACCAGCGACCAATCGCCCATTTTCACGCCGTCGCGCAGATGCGCCACATGCGGGGCCTTGCTCATGCTTTCCTGGCCGCCGGCAGCCACGACCTTTGCGTCTCCGCTTGCGATCTGCTGCATGCCAAGCGCCACGGCCCGAAGGCCGGAACCGCACAGCTGGTTCATGCCCCAGGCGGGGCTTTCCTGAGGGATTCCGGCGTTGATCGAAGCCTGGCGCGCAGGGTTCTGGCCAGCGCCTGCGGCCAACACCTGGCCGAGGATCACTTCGTCCACTTCGCCGCCTTCGATTCCTGCCCGCTGCATCGCGGCCTTCAGGGCCACCGTGCCCAGATAAGATGCGGCAACACTCGAAAGCGATCCATTAAAAGACCCCACGGGTGTCCGCGCTGCGGATACGATGACAACCCCAATTCCAGAACCGGCCATTACTGCCTCCTTGTTTCACGTTATGATGTGCTTATGCCCTCCTTAGCATCTTTTGTGCAATGCGACATAGGTCGGGAATCAAACCCCGCCTAAAATTTTTGCGCTTGCAATTGTGCAGTGCGGGGCGCAAGTTTTATCAACAGAAACGCCAGGAAGTTCCGGTAAACGGATAGGTTGTACAGGAGGAGTAAGTCCGTTGAGCGATGAGAAAGCAGCGCCCAAGAGCGCGGTCGTCATCAAGAAATACGCAAACCGGCGTCTCTACAACACGTCCACCAGCACCTATGTGACGCTCGACGACCTGGCCACCATGGTCAAGGGCGGCACGGATTTCCTGGTCTATGATGCGAAAACCGGCGAGGACATCACCCGCTCGGTCCTCACCCAGATCATCTTCGAGGAAGAAAACAAGGGCACCAACCTGCTGCCCATCAATTTCCTCCGCCAGCTCATCCGCTTCTATGGGGATTCGATGCAGGCCTTCGTGCCCGGTTTCCTTGAGTTTTCGCTCGAAAACCTCAGCAAGGAGCAGGGGAAGCTCACCTCTCAGATGACGGAATCCTGGGGTGCCGATCCCTTCAAGGCGATGCAGGAAACCGCTGCCCGCAACATGACCATGTTCAACGACGCCATGAAGGTGTTTAACCCCTTCGCCGCCGCCATGGGCGGTGTCGCAGGCGCACCCGGCACGGTTCCACCACCTCCCGGTGCAAGGCCGCAACAGGCTCCGGGCAAGGACGACCTTCAGGCGCTGAAAGAGCAACTCGCCGCAATGCAGCAGAAGCTCGATTCCATCGCGAACAAATAGGCCGTTTCAGCACTCCGTGGGCGGGATCATCCGTGCCACGGAGGCATCAAACCCGCTCAGCCGGCGGCCCGCATGGCGCTGTCGCTGACCAGATCGGCAAAACTCGGCTCGGCAAGAACAACCGGTTCAACGGGTGCGGGCGGGCGCTTGAATGCACTGTCGAGCGCTGCAATCGCCTGGCGCAGCATGGCAAGTTCGTCTGCCAATCCATTCTCGAAAGCCTCGACGATTACTATTGCCGGTGCTGGTTCCGGGTCGGCGGACTCTGCGAAGGCAGGTTCTTCAAACTGCGGCACTTGCAAATCTTGGGGCACGGCGCCCTGCGGCCCGGCAAAATCGAAGGCCGCTTCCGGCTGGCCGTGTCCGGCAATAGGGACTGGCGTATCATAGCCGATGATTTCGTCTTCCTCCCCGACCCACGCCATTTCCTCGACCCACGCCATGTCGGAGGGCAGCACGAAGGGAACGGCCTCTTCGGCCGCAAAGCCCGGCGCTCCTGCCGCCTCGGGCCACGGCGGCGTCAGGGACGCTTCGCCAAAATAATTGCCCTGCATCAGGTCCACCTTCCATTCGCGGAGCAAGGCGGCGTCTTCTTCCGTCTCCACCCATTCCGCCACCGTGCGGATGTCGAAGGTGCGGGCCAGATCTATAAGTGAACGGACGAAATACTGGTTGTCGCTGTTGCCAGAAAGATTGCTGCAGAAGGTGCCGTCGAGCTTCAGAACGTCGACGGGCATGGCACGCAGGTTGCGGAACGAGGTGAAGCCCGCGCCGAAATCGTCGATCGCCACGCCGCAGCCAAGCTCGCGCAATTGTTCCACGAAACGGATCGTCTCGCGAAGATCGCCCAGCGCCACCGTCTCGGTGATCTCGACGATGAGCCTGCCGGTCACGTTGCGGTTTGACGCCAAGATCTCGGTGATCTGCGGATACCAGCGCGGGTCGGTTGCCGTCGTTCCTGAAATGTTGAAGGACAGCTTCGCATCCGGATACTTGTTCAGCGCCGCCACCGTCATCTGCACCACGGCGCGGTCGATGAGGCGCACGAGCCCCAGCTTCTCGGCAATGGGAATGAGGTGTCCGGCGGCCACGATCTCGCCCGCCGAATCCGTCATGCGCAGGAGGGCTTCATGGAAGGCGGGAATGCCGGTCGCCGCCTCGACGACAGGCTGGAAAGCCAGCCGGAAACGCTCCTCGCGCAGGCAGCGCACGATCTCGGTGGCGCTATGTGCATTGAGCGAACGCTCGGAGGAGCGCTGCTGGGAGGGCTTGTAGATCACATATCCGTCTGAGGGCTGCTTTCTGGCCTCCGTCAGGGCCTCCTCGGCGCGCGCCACCGCCATGTTGGGATCGCTCGCATGCTTCGGCAGGATGAGCGTACCGATCGACAGCAGCGCCCATACTGGCCCGCGCTCGGTCTCGATCACGCTTTCGCGCGCCACGCTCAAAAAACGCTCGGCGGCAATCGCCAGGTCGTCTTCCGAGCAGTTGTTAAGGATCAGCCCGAACTTCGAACCCGAATAGCGCGCGATGGCATCGCCCGTGCGCACCACTTGCCGCAGTCTGCGGCCCATGTTGATGATGACTTCATCGGCCACTTCGAAACCATAGGCATCGTTGACGACGGAGAGATTGTTGATGGCGGCGATCACGAAGGCGCAATTGGTGCCGTCGCGGCCCGCAACCGACATGGCGCCGCCAAGCGCTTCCATCATGCGGCCGCGGTTCATCATGCCCGTCAGCGGATCGCAATTGCCGAGGAAGCTCAAATGCTGGTCGCGCATGTGGCGGTCGTCAATGCGGCGCACCGTGCCAAAGACCTCCGCCGGACGGCCTTCGTTTCCGGCATACCAGCGGCCGTGGTCTTCCAGCCACACGCTGGCCTTGCCCAGGCGGCCCTCGGGCCGGAACTTGTATTCGATCTGGAAGAGAACGCCCGAGCCGCCGTCGGCGGTGGAATTCCGCATCACCGTGTCATAGCGGCTGGTGAAATTGTCGGGGTCGAGGAAGGAGGCAAAGCCCCGGCCGGTGGAATAGCCGCGCGGATCGCTTCCCAGCACTTCCGTCGCGTTGGACGACCAGATGATCTCGTCGCCCTCGATGGTCCAGTGATAGGTGGCGAGCCCTGTGGCCTCGACGGCGGCGCGAAGCCTCGCATCGTCGGCCAGCGGCACGGCTGCGCGCTCTGCCATCTCCAGCATGGCCTCGGTGCCTGAGAGGGTCTCGAAGCTGAAGGGCGGTGTCGATTGCGGTTCGTTCACGAAGCCTCCGGGAGACAAGTCTGATTCGGGCCAGAGCCACTTTCGTGCTCTGGCTGCAATTCTGCTACCCGGGGAACTCTAAAGAAGATCAAAAAATCTTTTGTTAATGCCGGGAGATGCCCGGGCCTCAATAGCCCAGGGCAAAGCCGTCCTTGCGGGGGTCGGAGCCGCCCATCAGCATGCCCTGTTCCCAGTCGATGGCGATGGCCTGCCCGCCGCCCAGAGGTTCTGGCGCATTTTCAATGAGATGGCCCTTGGCGGCGAGGCCAGCGCGCACCTGGTCCGAAACACCGCTTTCGGCCAGAACCTTGCCCGCTTTCGGGAAATAGCGCGCCCAGTCGATCGCCTCCTGTGGGTCCATGCCATAGATATAACGGTTCACCGCCACCGTCATGTGGCCCATGGGCTGGTAGTCGCCGCCCATCACGCCATAGGACATGTCGATCTTGCCGTTCTTCTTCACCATGGCCGGAATGATGGTATGCAGCGGGCGCTTGCCGGGCCCGATGCAGTTCGGGTGCTTCGGATCGGTCACGAAGCAGGCGCCACGGTTCTGCAGTGCAATCCCCGTCTTCGGCGTCACGATGCAGGAGCCGAAGCCGTAATAGACCGAATTGATGAAGGAGACGGCAAGGCGCTTCTCGTCCACGACGGTCAGGTAAATGGTGTCGGACTGGCGCATGGCGGTTTCGATGTCGAGCGCCTTGTTCATGTCCACCATGGCGGCAAGCTGCGCGGACGTCTTGTCGCTCAGCAGTTCGGCCACCGGCACTTTGGCAAACTCCGGGTCGGCGATGTGGCGATTGCGCAATTCCCAGGCCAGTTTCATCGCCTCGATTTCCAGGTGGTGGCGCTCGGGGCTTGCAACATCAAAACGCCTGATGCCGATTTGGGAGAGGATGTTGAGCGCGATCAGCGCGGTGAGGCCCTGTCCGGACGGCGGAATCTCGTAGACCTGATGGCCCGAGAATTCCGTGTTGATCGGCTTCACCCAGTTCGATTGATGGCCTGCGAGATCGTCCATCGTCAGGAGCGAGCCCATGGGGCGGATGGTGTTGATGATGTCTTCGGCAATCTCGCCCTGGTAAAAGGCGTCGCGGCCTTCCCTGGCGATCAGCTTCATGGCGCGGGCCAGGGCCGGATAGGCCATGCTTTCGCCAAGCCTGGGTGCGCGGCCATTCTTCAGGTAATGCATCCGCCCTCCGGCATCTGCGGCAAGGTCAGCGGCATCCTCCGGCCAGTCGATGGCGACGCGCGGGGTGACAGCTACTCCCTCTTCCGCCATGCGGATGGCGGGGGCCAGCGCATCGCCCAGGCTCATCGAGCCGTGCTCTTTCAGAAGCTTGTCCCAGGCGTCGATTGATCCCGGCACGGTGATGGCGTGGATCGAGCGCGGCGCGATGGATTCAAGGCCTGATGCCGCCAACCAGCCGGAATCGGCCGCCATCGCAGCGCGGCCAGAACCGTTCAGCCCCTGAACCTTGCCATCGGGCGTGCCGATGAGCGCGAAGCAATCGCCGCCGATCCCCGTCATCGCAGGCTCGACCACGCAAAGC
>JBKJQU010000449.1:0-9566 GCA_046594995.1 Aestuariivirga sp. | reverse complement strand
AACGATGCGCTTCGTGGCGGTGTCCAATGCTGTAATTGCATCCTCGAGCTTCACGCTGTTACCCAGCTCGGCAGTGACGAAGAGATCGCCCCACACCGGCATGGCGTGCACAGCGTCACGAAATCCTTCGCTGCGCTTTCCAACTGCTCATCTCCTCTTGCGGAGGCGCACGTTGCGAGAGTCAACAACCCGAAAATGATTGCGCGTTGCATGCCGCTTTTCACTTGATCTGGCCGATGTCCCTCAGCATGTCCTGGAACCACGAGACATCGGGGTCGAAATGCTTGCCGCCTTTGATACGCGGGAATTCGATGGCGCGGAGTTCGTCGCCTCGCTCTTCGTCATGGCCGACGACACCTGATACGCCAGCCAGTGCCGAATCGACAGCAACCTGAACCATCGCGCGAATGAGATCGAGGTCGGCCTTGTTGGCGGCAGATGAGCGTCCGAAATAACCTGATTTCTGAACCAGCGTCTTGTCGGCGCCGATGTTTTTGCCGAATTGCTTGCCGAACCAGTCTCCAACTTTAACCTGGTCAAGCTTCACATGCCCGAAGGCGTCGCGGTCCACCTTCTCGCCCTTGACCTCCAACTCCGTCACGATCTCTGCCACACATGCACCTTCGCTGACAAAGATGCTGACAGAGTCCATCTCATCCATTACCGCCTTCAGGCGTAGCGCCTCAGCCTCGATGTCGATCGGCATTTCCGGAACGTAAACGGCGTCGATGTCCTTGTGCCGGCGGGACAGGTTGAACTCAGGCAGGAAGTCCAGCTTGTCGAGCTTTTCGCGCCAGGCGCGTGCCGTCGCGGCGGTCAGCCAGCCGCAATGCCGTCCCATCACTTCATGAATGACGAGTTGGCGCGATGAGGTCGACTGTTCGTTGACGACATTCTCGAAGAATACAGCACCTTGCTCGGCAGCGGTCCACGCGCCGAGCGTCTGGCGGATCGGCATCACGTCATTGTCGATGGTTTTTGGCAGTCCGACGACTGTGAGGTTATAACCATTGCTTGCGAGATAGGCCGCCAGATCGGCAGCTGTTATGTTGGTGTCGTCGCCTCCGATCGTGTGAAGGATCGTGACGCCATCCTTCACCAGCCGGTTTGCTGCCACCTGCAACGGCACCTCGCCCTCCTTCACCAACCCGCGCTTCACGCAGTCGGCGACGTTGGTGAGCTTCACGCGGCTGTTGCCCAGCGGTGTGCCTCCATGTGAATGCAGCACATGTGCGCGGCGGCGCACTTCCGGCGTCACCGCAATCGAGTTGCCCTGAAGCAATCCCTTGTAGCCGCTCAAGTATCCGATCATCGGCGCATCGGGGGCTAGCTCGGAGTAACGCTCGATCAGGCCACCGACGGCCGAGGAGAGGCAGGGTGCGAGGCCACCCGCGGTGAGCATTGCAATCTTGTGGGTGGTCATTGGAAAGCCTCATCGCAGGTTACACTGCCTGAGGGTTACGCATTCCGGTCGCGTTTCGCAACGGGGCAAAATCGGAAGGCGGGTTTCCGATTTTCATTGAAGCGGGGGCAGGGCTTCCTATCTGTTTCTCGTCAACTCAACAGAGGAGAGGGACAAGAAATGACAACTTCTGCTTCGGCAGGTTTTGAGCCGCGGAGCGAAAGCCACGAGCGGCGCTGCGGCAAGGGCATTCGTTCGCGGTGGTCGCCATGGGAAGTGGGTGCGACGGTTGCCGGCTTCGTGGTGTTCTGGCCGCTCGGATTTCTCGCTCTTTTCCTGAAATGGAAGAACGGCGAGATGTGGCGCGGTGCTTCTGAGGCAAAGGTGCCATGGTCAAACTTCAAGACACCCGATTTCCAGAGTTGGAAAACGTCGACCGCGTCCTACGGCTTTAGTGGGATGGGCTCGGGTAATGCGGCCTTCGATGCTTACAAGCGTGAGCAGATGAAGCGCCTCGATGAGGAGCGCCGCAAGCTTGAGGATGAGCAGAAGGCTTTCCGGGATTTCGTCGAGAAGGTTCGCCGCGCAAAGGATCAAGACGAATTCGATCGCTTTATGGCGGATCGGAACTCCCCCTTGGCGCCTGAAACCTCTCAGAACTAACACTGCCGTCAGAAAAGCCCGGCTATGCGCCGGGCTTTTCAATACTATTCGGTGTCATTTTCCCGTGTGCGTGCAGGATTTGGGACAGTCTCTACGCTTCTGAGCGGGGGAGGCTTGCGTTCTCCGAACACTGCAGGGCGGGGTGCTGGTCTCGAACTTCCGACGACTGGACCGGCATCATGCGGTTGGGAACTCGAAGCATAGGATGATGCTATTCCGCTCACGGATATCCCGGATTCCACAAGCATGTCTTGCGGCCCCCCGATCAGGAGGAGATGCTCGACGTTGTCACGCCGGATAAGAACCAGACGCCTTGTCTTATCGAGTTCGTGATATTCGCTGATGCCAATCCGCTGTCCGCGCCGACCGGACATCCGGGGACTGACAGTCCGCCACAGGAGCATCGCAATGATCAGCACCGCAAGAACAATTCCTGCGGCGATCAGCACCTGCTGGTTCTGGGTTATGAAGTCCATGGGCTGCCTCCCGGCCTCGTGATGACGCATAATCCCCGGCAAGAGCTTATGGTTCCGTCGTCCTCATGTCTGCAGGCTTTGCAGATGCCAGCCGACACAGTGTAAGATCATTTCCAGCGGCGAACGCCGACGATCCTGCCGCTGTTTGAGCTGATCTTGATAAAATACCATTTGCCATTTCGGCGGCCGGTATAGTCGTAATGCGAGCCACGGCAGTTTATCGGATTGACGCGGTTGAAGCGGCGCTCGGCGATGTTCTGTCCTTTGCGGCAGGAAATGTTCTTGCCGTAGAAGCCACCGTAGCCAAGGTTGATGTTGATATCGATATCCGCGTTCGCGGCAGGTGCAGTGCCAGCCAAAACGGAAAAGCCAAATACCATGGCAACCAATGTATTCCGGATCATTCCGTGCTCCTTTGCGTTGAACTGACGTAAGCCCTGTTCTCGGTTCGATTCTGGCGATACACGCGGGATTTGTAAAGGAGAGAACTTGACGGAACGACCGTCAATTCCTCGCAGGCTTAATTGGCCTATACTGGCCATGATTCGGGGTAGGGACACATGATAGACAGGAACGTGCCGGGCAGGGAAGAGCTCGCGGCAGCGCTGCCTTTTGGCAGCAGGCGTAGCCGCGCGGCCTTCATTTTGCTCCTTGCGGCCCTTCTTGCAGTCACCGTTGTCTTCGGGCTCAAGACTCTGGCCGTGGCCTACCCGATCTGGGTGCTGGTTCCGGGTGCCATCTTTGCCGTTGTGGGCCTTGTTGCTATTTTTGGCCTGATGGCTGGCATCTTCCAGGTCGGTGGCAGTGGCAACGAACGAATTTTCTTCGATTCCATGGTTGATGCGCTGGGTGATTCGATCGTTGTCACGGATCTCCGTGGGCGCGCGGTATATTCCAACGGTTCTTATCTAAAGCTTGCAGCAAAGGCTGGCACAGGTCGCCTTGTCGGAATGGACGTGCTTTTCGCGGGCTATACGGAATTTTCTGCGCCGATCTACCAACTTGTCCAAGCTATTCAGGAAGGACGGAGCGAAACGCGCGAATTGCGCCTTCCACCGGGTTCGCCCGCGCCCTGTGCATCACCGGACGCACCTGTGTGGATCAGAATTTCAGCCACGCCGACGCCAGGACACGGCCTCTACCGCGTCTGGCGGATCGAGGATATCAGCTCCGACAGGGCCAGGCAGGAGCAGGCCTTCTCGCGCTTGCAATTCATCATCACATATCTGGACAATGCGCCGGCGGGTTTCTTTTCAACGCTGCGGGATGGTCATGTCGACTATCTCAACGCGACACTCGCCCAATGGCTCGGCATCGACATTGCGGCGGGAAATGTGCTGACCCTGCAGGATCTGCTTGGCGACAGCGGCGCCATGCTCATTTCGGGCGTTGAAGCGCGGCCTGGATCCTCTGTCACCGAAAGCTTCAGCCTCGACCTGCGCAATAAACAGACGGGTACGCTCATTCCCGTTCAGGTCATCCACCATGTCGATTACGATGCCGAGGGACTGCCTTCGCCCTCACGCACGCTGGTGATACCCCGCTCGATCGCTGGCGCCGCAAATGCCCAGAATGCTATTTCTGCGCCGCGTCTCTCGCGCTTCATCAACAATGCGCCGATCGGCATTGCCGAAGTCGACAAGGACGGCATTATCCGCATGGCGAATTCCGCCTTCATCGATCTTTCGGACAAGGCACGGCGTGGTGCCGCCTTGTCTGGAGCGATCGTTGCGGCTGAACGCCCGCAATTGCAACAGGCGCTGGCGGCAGCGCTTTCTGGCGAGGGCACGCAGCACAAGGTGGAAGCAACGGTCGAAGGTGAGAAGCAGCGCACGGTGCTTTTCACCTTCACGCGGCTTACAGGCGAAGACGATACGTCCGTGGTCTTCGCGGTCGACAAGACCGAGAGCAAGGCGCTGGAAGTGCAATTGGCGCAAAGCCAGAAAATGCTGGCGGTCGGCCAGCTTGCGTCGGGTATTGCGCACGACTTCAACAATGTACTGACCCCAATTATCGGCTTTGCTGATCTGCTGCTTGCCAAGATGAGACCGACCGACCCGGCCTTCGCCGATGTCATGAACATCAAGCAGAATGCCAACCGCGCCGCCAATCTCGTGCGGCAGTTGCTGGCCTTCTCCCGCAAGCAAACGCTGCAGCCCAAGGTTCATGCGCTGACCGAGGCACTGTCCGACCTCGGCAATCTCCTTGGCCGCGTTCTGGGCGAAAAGGTCGAGCTTCGCATCTCGCATGAACGCGATCTCGGGCTTGTCCTCGTCGATATTCACCAGTTCGAGCAGGTCATCATCAACCTTGCCGTCAATGCGCGCGATGCGATGCCGAACGGCGGCACGCTGACGGTCAAGACCTACAATGTCTCGGCCGAGGCTTCGCGCAGTATTGCGCCGAATCTCATGCCGCCCGGGGAATATGTGGCTTGCGATGTGGAGGATACCGGGACAGGCATTCCGCCCCATATACGCGACAAGATCTGGGAGCCATTCTTCTCGACCAAGGAAGTGGGCAAGGGCACCGGGCTTGGTCTTTCCACCGTCTATGGCATCATCAAGCAGACCGGCGGGTTCATCTTCTGCGACAGCGCGGAGGGCAAGGGCACAACGTTCCGCATCTTCCTGCCGCGCTTCTACCCTGAGAAGTCCACCGAGCCTGTAGTGGCGAAGACAGCAGAGCCGCCGAAGCGCTCCGACTATACCGGCAAGGAACGCATCCTTCTGGTGGAGGATGAAGATGCTGTGCGCGCCTTTGCGCTCCGCGCGCTCACTTCGCGCGGATATACGGTCGTCGAAGCTGATTCTGGCGAAAGCGCGCTTGAGCGGATTGCGGAAGAAAAAAAGGGCTTCGACCTCATCATATCGGACGTCGTGATGCCGGAGATGGATGGCCCCCGTCTGCTGCGCGAATTGCGCAAGCGCGGCAATACCACCAAGTTCATCTTCGTCTCGGGCTATCCCGGCGAGGAATTCGAGAAGGATCTTGAAGGCCACAGCGACTATTCCTTCATGCCCAAGCCGTTTTCGCTCAAGCAACTGGTCGAAAAGGTGAAGGAAGCGATGGAGAGCTGATACCGGATCAGCCTAACCCAGCTCGAAACAGGTAATGCCGAAGATTATCGTCTGATCGAGATCGGGTGCTTTTCCGATGGTCACGGCAAGATTGCCCCAGCATACACACCTGAACAGTCTGACGCCGCAAAGCTAAATGCTTCTGGGTCGCGCATTCCAGGATTCCAGCCTTCCCGTCTTGCCCATTCGACCGCCGTTTCGACGCCACGCCGATCCACCCGCCTGATCTCGTGCTGCAAACTGCTGCTCCGGTTTTTCAGATGCGTTGCCGATTGAATCATCCTAATCCATTTCGGCGGGATCAGGAGTTCAGGACATGGCCGGACCGACGCTAGCACAACTGGCGCAAAACCTCGACAGCGGGAAAGTCACTTCCCGCGATCTGGTCGAACAGTCGCTGGCCGCCATTGCCGATCCTTCGGGCGAGGGCGGGCGTGCCTTCATCCAGGCGGATGCACAAGGCGCACGCGCCGCAGCTGATCATGCCGACAGTCTCCGCAAGTCCGGGCGTGCGCCATCGCCGCTCGCCGGCATTCCGTTCTCGTCAAAAGACATCTTCGATCTCGCCGGCGAGGTGACCACGGCCGGATCGAAGGTGCTAAGAGGTGCAGCTCCGGCCAAGGCCGATGCTGTCGCCATCGCGCGGCTGAAGGCAAAGGGCATGATTGTCATCGGCCGCACAAACATGACCGAGTTTGCCTATTCAGGCGTGGGCCTGAACCCGCATTACGGCTCACCGCGCTCGCCGTATGACCGCGCTACAGGCCGCATTTCGGGCGGTTCGTCTTCGGGGGCAGGAGTTTCCGTTGCAGATGGCATGGTGAGCCTTGCCATTGGCACGGATACAGGCGGCTCCTGCCGCATTCCGGCATCCTATTGCGGGGTTGTCGGATACAAGCCGAGCCACGGCCGCGTGCCGCTTACCGGCTGCTATCCCTTGTCGTTCAGCTTCGATTCGATCGGGCCTCTGGCAAATTCGGTGGCCTGCTGCGCAAGCGCGGATGCGGTGTTGGCTGGAGACTGGGATGGCGAAGTACCAGCCCGAAGCCTAGGCGGCCTGCGCCTTGCCGTACTGAACGACTTCGTCTTGGAAGGACTTGAGCCCAAGGTCGAGGGTGACTTCGCGGCAGCGCTGAAAGCAATCTCATCCGCGGGTGCCACGTTGCATGACATGGAGTTCAACGAACTTCACGATATTCCGGCCATCAATTCCAAGGGTGGCATCGTGGCAGCGGAAGCCTGGCATCAACACCGCAGCCTCATGGCGTCGGATGGTGCGGCCTACGACCCGCGCGTCAAGACCCGCATTGAGTTGGCGCAGACCATTCTCGCTGCCGATTATCTCAACTACTTCATCCGCCGCCGTAGGATGATTGCGGCGTTTGCAGCCCGCTTCCAGGGCTTCGACGCGTTGCTCCTGCCGACAACACTCAATACACCTCCGGCACAGTCAGCGCTGGCGGCAGAGAAGGATTATCTGCGCTATAATGGCATGAGCCTCCGCAATACATATGTCGGCAACTTTCTCAACGGCTGCGCAGTCTCGATTCCCATGCACGGGGAAGGCGGCGCCCCCACGGGCCTTATGGCGATGGCACCGTGGGGCAATGACCGGGCACTCTTCGGCGTGGCGGCTGCACTGGAAGCTGCCCTGATGCCCATGCGGCAGATAGGAATTCGAATCATGTCCGTCGATGGCCAGTGGAAATGAAAGCACTCGTTTGCCATTGAGGTGTGGAATGACTGACTGCTTTTACTGTCCTCATCGCATCAAGTGCGCGTCTGTTCCACGGGAGTTCCGGCAGATCGAAAAATCTACCAATAAATCTTTACCAATAAATCCATGGCCTAAACTTTGCTCTTGATTAGCGAACGAATATAGAACATATTGCGAACACCGGCGAGGAAATCAGTTGTTTGCGTCCGGTAGACCCATATGAAATCAAGGAGTAAAGCGATGGGGCAGTCGAATCTTCGGGTCATTGAAAGCGCGTCTATGGACAAGAATAAAGCATTGGATGCTGCCCTGAGCCAGATCGAACGGGCTTTTGGCAAGGGTTCGATCATGAAGCTCGGCGCCAGTTCGGCGCTTGAGATCGAAGCGATCTCCACCGGTTCGCTTGGGCTAGATATTGCTCTCGGTATCGGTGGCCTGCCAAAGGGCCGCGTCGTTGAAATTTATGGACCGGAATCTTCGGGCAAGACCACGCTGGCGCTGCAGGTCATTGCGGAAGCCCAGAAGCGCGGCGGCATTTGTGCCTTCATCGACGCCGAACACGCGCTCGATCCGGTCTATGCGCGCAAACTTGGCGTCAAGGTGGATGACCTCCTGATCTCGCAACCCGATACAGGCGAGCAGGGTCTCGAAATCGCCGATACGCTGGTGCGCTCCGGTGCGGTTGAAGTCCTCGTCATTGACTCGGTCGCAGCCCTGACGCCGCGCGCCGAACTCGAAGGCGAGATGGGCGATCAGCTTCCCGGTGCCCAGGCCCGCCTGATGAGTCAGGCGCTGCGAAAGCTGACTGGTTCGATTTCCAAGACCAATTGCATGGTCATCTTCATCAACCAGATCCGCATGAAGATCGGCGTGATGTTTGGTTCGCCCGAAACCACCACCGGCGGCAATGCGCTGAAGTTCTATGCCTCCGTCCGCCTCGATATCCGCCGCATTGGCGCCATCAAGGACCGTGACGAGGTTGTAGGCAACCAGACCCGCGTCAAGGTGGTCAAGAACAAGGTCGCCCCGCCCTTCAAGCAGGTCGAGTTCGACATCATGTACGGCGAGGGCATTTCCAAGGTTGGCGAACTCGTCGATCTGGGCGTAACCGCGGGCGTGGTCGAGAAGTCCGGTTCCTGGTTCTCGTATAATGGCGAGCGCATCGGGCAGGGGCGTGAAAACGCCAAGAACTTCCTGCGCCAGAATCCAGACATGGCCAATTCCATCGAGGCCACCATCCGCTCCAACGCCGGTCTCATCGCCGCGGCCCTGACAAAGGGCGATGGCAAGGATACGGCTGACGCCGATGACTGAGGCTCGCGCTTAGACCTCCACTCACTTCCTCAAATCCGGCTGCACCCGCCCACGGTGCGTCCGGCCGCTCACGGTGTTGCCCCACACCGCACGCGATGGCGTCCTCCGTTCCCCCGGAGGACGCTTTTTGTCTTGATGGCCCAAACTGGGCCAGCATGCTCGTAATTCTGGACAGTCAGGCTTGCCGCCATTAAAGACCCGCCGTCTTTCATTTTATCATTTCCAGGCGTCACATGACCGGGCTTGCACAGATACGCTCCACCTTTCTCGACTTCTTCCGCCGCCAGGGCCACGAAGTCGTGGCTTCATCGCCCTTGGTGCCGCGGAACGACCCGACACTGATGTTTGCCAACTCCGGCATGGTGCAGTTCAAGAATGTCTTCACCGGCGTCGAGAAGCGGCCCTACACACGCGTCACCACTGCGCAGAAATGCGTGCGCGCCGGCGGCAAGCACAATGATCTCGACAATGTGGGCTATACGGCCCGCCACCACACGTTCTTCGAGATGCTGGGAAATTTCTCGTTTGGTGATTATTTCAAGCCGGACGCGATCGAATGGGCCTGGACGCTGATTACCAGGGAATATGGCCTGCCGAAGGACAAGCTTTCGGTGACCGTGTATCACACCGATGACGAGGCTCATGCGCTGTGGAAGAAGATCGCGGGTATTCCCGACAGCCGCATCATCCGCATTCCCACGTCCGACAATTTCTGGGCCATGGGCGATACCGGCCCCTGCGGACCATGTTCTGAAATTTTTTATGACCATGGCGACAAGATCTGGGGCGGACCGCCCGGATCGGCGGAGGCCGATGGCGACCGCTTCATTGAGATCTGGAACCTTGTGTTCATGCAGTACGAGCAGGTCACCAAGGATGAGCGCGTCAGCCTGCCGAAGCCCTCGATCGACACC
>JBKJQU010000332.1:0-8512 GCA_046594995.1 Aestuariivirga sp. | reverse complement strand
GAACGGTAGAGAAGAAGGCCCGGCTCATCCAGATTGGCGGCTTGTGCCTCATCCCACAGGGACGGAACGGTAATGGAATTGCTCATCGCACTCTCACTTGATTGAAGGTGAATGCGCCGGGCCTGTTCCCCGGCGCATCGCTGTTTCGGAACTCAGAAGTCGAAGGTGCTGATGTTGTCCTTGTTGAACACATAAGGCGCGCCCAGCAGGATTTCGGAGCCATTGATGATCTGGAGGTCACCGAGCTTGCCGGCCTTTACGCTCGTCGCGCCCGGCGCAAGCGTTCCGTCTGCCACCTGGCGGAGAACGTGCATCGCGGCATAGCCGAGGTCCACAGGGTTCCAGAGAACAACCGACTTAACGCAATCAGCGCCGACATAGGGCTTCATGGCGTTGGGGGTTGCAAGGCCGACCACTGCGATCTTGCCACAGGCCTTCGCCTGCGTCACGGCTTCGGCGGAAGCGGGCGTTGCAACCGAGGTCATGCCCCAGATGCCCTTCAGCTCGTCGCCATGCTTGTTGATGAGCGTCGTCGCCTGGTTGAAGGACAAGTTGTTGTCTTCCTGGGCTTCAACGGTTTCAAGCCACTTCAGCTTCGGATGGCAGGCTGCAGCGTAAGCCGCCATTTCGGCGATCCAGCGGGCCTGATTCGGCGTGGTAAAAGTCGAGGTCACGATGGCAACGCCGCCCTCGCCGCCGACTTCGGCCGCCATCTGGTCGACAAGCGCCTTGGCGATGCCGTTGAACTGGGCCTGATTCACGAACCACTGGCGGGCATCGGGTGTCGAGTTGGCGTCATAGCCCACGACATTGATGCCCTTTTCCAGCGCCTTCTTCAGCACCGGAGCGATCGCTACCGGATCGTTTGCGGCAAACAGGATGCCGTCGACGCCGGAAGTGATGTAGTTATCCAGGAATGTGATCTGCTCGTCGATGTTGGCCTTGGTCGGGCCGTCGGTCTTGGCATCGACATTGCCGAGTTCAGCGGCAGCATCGAGAATGCCCTTTGTGGTGGCATTGAAGTATCCGATGCCGATCAGCTTGGGAACGTCGACAACGGTGATCTTCTTGCCCTTGCGGTCGGGCGCGTTCGTGGGTGCTCCACCATCATAGGGAATGGATGCCGCAGCGGCGGGGGTGCCGTCGCAGGCCAGCGGGCTGGTCGGCAGGTCGTCGCCGCCGGTCCAGGCGGATTGCGCCAGTGCCGTGCCGCTGAACAGGCCAAGCGCCAGAATGGCGCCGAGTGTCAATTTCTTCATCTTCATTGCTCCCATTTGTTATCCTTCGCGCCACAGGCGGTTGGCGCCAAAGGATATCCTCCCGAATTCAGCCGCCTCTGTTCTTGTCGAACAGCGCACCCGCGAGGATCGCGCCGATCAATACCAGTCCGATGACGACAATGGTGCCGTCACCCTTGACGCCCGAAAGCGACAATCCGTTCTTGAGCGCCTGAATGAGAATCAGGCCTAGTACCGTTCCGATGATCGTTCCACGGCCTCCAAAAATCGAAGTGCCGCCCAGAACCACACCGGTGATTACGTCGAGCTCGAGGCCCGTCCCCATGTCGGAGCGCGTCGTCGTCACGCGCGAGACGAAGACCACCGCCGCGAGTGCGGACAAGAAACCAGCCGCTGTATAAATCCACAGCTTTGTGGCATTCACGCGGATGCCGGAGAAGCGCGCTGCCGTTTCGTTGGCTCCAATCGCGTAGGTCGCGCGGCCAAAGGGCGTGAGTCCCAGAACGACGGCGGCAATCACGGTGGCGATCCCCAGAAGCCAGAGCTGGAAGGGAACGCCCAGCACTTCGCCCTGGCCAAAGAAAAAGAACCATTCAGGATATCCCCGCACGGAGCGCGCCTCGCTGATTCCCTCGGCGAGGCCACGGTAGAGCGCCAGCGTTGCAAGTGTGGCGATCAGCGGCGGAACGCGGAACCTGGTGATAATGAAGCCGTTGGCCCAGCCCGCAAATGTGCCGCAGACAATTGCCGCCAGCACCGCCATCGGAAGCGGCAGCCCGAGGTTTTTCCAGAACACGCCAAGCAGGATCGCGGTAAGGCCGAGGATCGAACCGACCGAAAGGTCGATGCCGCCCGTCACGATCACGAAGGTCATGGCCAGCGCGACGAGACCCACCTCCGACATCAGGCGGCCCTGGTTCAGCAGGTTCTCGGTGGTAAAGAATTTGTCCGAAAGCGACGCCAGCACAGCAAGCGCGATGACCGTGAGGACGGCAAGAATCGTTTCATGGCGCAGCAGTTTGGCGGCGGTCATTATTTGGCACTCCGCCGGCGCGCCATGTCGGCCAGAACGGTTGCAAGGATCATCAGGCCCAGCACCGCACGCAGCCAGTAGGCGGAAACATTGAGGAAGATCAGCGCCGAGCCGATGCAGGCAAAGAGGATCGCCGCCAGAGTCGAACCGATGACGGTTCCCGTGCCGCCGAGGATCGACACGCCACCGATCACCGAAGCTGTAATGACGGTGAGTTCAAGATTGGGCGGCACGGTAGACTGGATCACCTGCAACTGCGTGGCAAAGAGAATACCGGCGATTCCTGCGAACAATCCATGCAACGCGAACACGCCCACGACCGTGCGCTCCGGGTTGATGCCTGCCGCACGCGCGGCCTCCATGTTGCCGCCGACGGCATAGATGGCACGGCCAAAATCGGTATAGCGCATGAAGAGGGCCGCAATGATGGTAAGTCCCACCATGAACCAGACGGCGGACGGGATGCCGAAGGGCCGCATCTGCGCGATCATGAATTCGGCGGGCATATCGGTGATCCATGCGCCCCCGGTGGCGCTGATCAATCCGCCTTTCAGGATCGACAGCATGCCGAGCGTCACGACGATCGATGGAATGCGCGTATAGGCGACAAGCGCACCGACGCCCGCATTGAGCACAATCGAGAACAGGATCGGCACGGTCCATGCGATCCAGATGGGATAGCCGGCCACGGCGAGCGAGCCCGCGATGGTGGCGATCACACCGATCAGCGCACCGACCGATACATCGATATGGCCCGCCATGATGATCATCGACATGCCGATGGCGGCAATCGCGATATAGGCGTTGCCGGCGAAGATCGAATTGATGTTGTTGTCGGAGAGGAAGCGCGAATTCACCGTGCCAACCACGGCAAAGAGCGCCACGATGGACAACAGCACGACGATTTCCTGGCCGTAGCCGCTGAGGAAGCGGTGAAGATTGGTGCGGCCAATGGCGGGTGAAGCAGCGCTCATGCCGCTTCGCCATTTGCAAATGTACGTGTCATCACCGTTCCCACAGCTTCCGCCGTTGCATGTTCCTTGTCGAATTCGCCAACGATGCGGCCGCCATTCATGACGAGGACGCGATCACTCATGCCCAGCACTTCGGGAAGTTCGCTGGAAATCATCAGGATCGCCATGCCTTCGCCTGCGAGTTTCCGCATCAGCAGATGGATCTCGGCCTTGGCGCCGACGTCGATACCACGCGTCGGTTCATCCATGATGAGGATGCGCGGATTTGTGGCCAGCCATTTGCCGAGCACCACTTTCTGCTGGTTGCCGCCCGAGAGCTGGCGCACGAGCTGCTGCGGGCCTCTTGCCCGGATGCCGAATTTCGTGATGGCGTTCTTTGCCTCCGCCGTCACCCGCGCCGCATCGACGAGGAAACCGCGCGTCAGCCGCTTGAGGTTGGCGAGCGCGATGTTCTCCTCGATCGTCTGCATGCGGATCAAACCCTGCGATCCGCGGTCTTCCGGCACATAGGCAATGCCGAGGTCGCGTGCCGCTTCCGGGCTGGTGATCGTCTGAGGCTTGCCATTGATCAGAATTTCACCTGCCGTCGCGGGCGTTATGCCGAAGATGGTGAGGGCCGTTTCGGTGCGGCCCGATCCCACAAGGCCCGCAAGCCCCAGGATCTCGCCGCGCTTCAGTTTCAGCGATATGCCGCGCACCACGTTGCGATACGAGACGTCCTTCAGTTCGAGGATGATATCTCCGTCCGTTCCCTGCTTTGCGGGATAGAGCCTGTCGATGGATCGGCCCACCATCATGGAGACGAGGGCCGGCTCATCGACCTCGGAAACATTCTTCGTTGCCACATGATGGCCATCGCGCAGCACTGTCACGCGGTCGGCCAGCGCGAAAATCTCCGGCATGCGGTGGCTGACATAGATGATGGCCACGCCACGGGCGCGGAGGTTCCGGACAATCGCCATCAGGCGCTGCACATCGGCCTCGGCCAGGGCCGCTGTCGGCTCGTCCATGATCAGAACGCGCGCATCCTGCGCAAGCGCGCGCGCGATCTCGATCCGCTGGCGGTTGCCAACAGAGAGTGTCGCCACCTTCTGGTCGATGTCGAGATCGCGGCTGTCGAGTGAATCGAGCAGCTCGCGGGAGCGTTCGCGCATCGTCTGCCAGTCGATGGTTCCGAACCTTGTCTTTGGCGTTTGGCCGAGGAAGATGTTTTCGGCGACCGTCAGTTCCGGAAACAGAAGCAGTTCCTGATGCACGGTGGCGACCCCCGCTGCATGTGCATCCTTTGGCGACGCAAACTTCACCGCCTCGCCGTTGACGAGGATTTCGCCCACATCCGCCTGGTGCAGGCCCGCCATGATCTTGATCATGGTGGATTTCCCGGCACCATTCTCGCCCATCAGGGCATGAACCTCGCCCGGGCGCATGTCGAAGCTGACGGAATGAACGACCGTGATACCGGCAAAGGATTTCGAAACAGCGCGCAGCTCGATGGGCGAAGCGGAATTCGCTTCACCCAATGGAACCTCATGCGGTCCTGCCGCGCGGCTCGCCGTCATGCTGGTTCTGCTCCCAATCGCTGCCTGCATGTCCGGGGTTCCCGGGAATGATTCCCGTTCCTCAGATCGTCTTTTGTATCCGGTTTACTTCACCGGCTTGGTGAGCAATAATAAACAGTGATGATCAAAAAACGTCAAGTGAGTTAGTCTGTGATTACCCTATGATTGTTGCGGTGCACAAATGATCGTGAATCGTCAAGTATGCCATGTCTGAGGCCGATCGCCACAAGTTGATGCTTGGGTTGCTGAAGGATCGCCCCTTCGCCTCCGTGCGCGATCTGCAGGCTGTGCTTGATGCCTCGCCCGCCACTATCCGCCGCGATATCGCCAAGCTTCACGCCACGGGCGCAGTCCGCAAGGTCTTTGGCGGCATCGCAGCGGCTGAATCCCTGAGCGGAATTGATCGCCTCGCCGCACGCCCCTTCACCGAAAACCAGATGCTGGGCGTTGCGGCAAAGAACGCGATTGCGGAGGCAGCGGCAGCACTCGTCCACGACGGTGACGCCCTGATTATTCATGGCGGATCGACCTGCTATCTCTTCGCGCTGCTGCTGGCGAACCGCAATGTGCGCATCTACACAAACTCGATGCCGCTCGCGGCCACGCTCTGGCAGAACGGCGCATGTCACCTGACGCTTTCCGGCGGCGATCTTTACCGCGAACCCGGCATTGTTTTCTCGCCGCTTGCGGGGCCGCCTGAGTTCTATGCCTCGAAGTTCTTCCTTGGCGCGCAGGCCATCACACCCACAGGCATGCAGGAGTCCCATCCCCTGATCGTGCGCGAAACCGAAATGCTGCTGCAGCGGGCGGATGAGGTGATCGTGCTGGCCGACAGCCGGAAATTCGGCACCCGCGCGCGCTATCCCATCATGCCGCTCACCCGCATCGGAACGCTCATCACCGATGACGGGCTGTCGGATGCCAACCACAAGATGCTGGTGGATCAGGGAATCCGCGTGATCATCGCGAAGTCGCGTCCTGAGAATTCATAGGCCCTGCCTAAACTTGGCCCGGTTTCAGCCTATAAGCCACCTCATGTTCAGATTGATCCTCATCGCCCTCGTTTTCACCGGCATTTTCGGCACGCCTTCGCGCGCGCAGACTCTCGATGCCTCCCAGGTCCGCATCGAATGGCAGGTGGTCAACCGCTTCCGCATGTTCCGCGATCCGCAGTTCTTCAGGCTGCATGAAAATGCCTGGCGGCAATATCTGCTCCATGTCGACAAGCAGCAGATGGCTTCGGACGAGCGCGATGCCTTTGTTGCGAAAACCTCGGTGCTCGGCTCCGAGCATGTCTTGAACGACCGCTACATCGCCTTCTCCAGCATCCTGCGCAAGAATTTCGACTGGCGGGGCTGGGCGGCACAGGCGGAAGACCAGCTGTGCTATGATTCGGTTAAGCGCACGCATTCGGCCTGCGGAGGGGTCGATTCCTATCTCGAACCCGACCGCCATGACATCGAGCTCTGGCTGTCCGCGTCGGGCGCGTCGGTGCCAAAGCAGGCACGCTGCGAATGGCGCATTGGCGGCCAGCTCGTTGCCGAAGCCTCCTGCGGCGAGCGGGTGAGCGGCCAGGGCGTCTCGCTTCCCTATCCGGGCGGCGCTGAGATTTCAGTCAATGTGGTAGGCGAGCAGCCGATCTTCGTCGACGCCTCCGCCCGCGACTTGCTGATTGCAGGCCTTGGTGACAGTTTCGCCTCGGGCGAAGGCAATCCAAATGCTCCGGTCCAGTACGGCGATGGCAAGCGCTTTCGCAATTTCTATCCGCTGCGCAAGCGCAACGACGGGTTCGGCTCCGCCACCTGGACAGACCAGCTCTGCCACCGCTCGCTTTATGGCCAGCAGTTGCGCGCGGCCTTGCAGGTGGCAATCGAAAATCCCCAGGCTGCCGTGACCTTCCTTGACTATTCCTGCTCAGGCGCTGGAATCGAGGCGGGCCTGCTGGGACCGCAGGTCTATGTCGAGCGGATTGCAGACACCGACCCCTCCTCCAAACCCTCGGCGCGTCCGATTTCGGGAGGTGAAAAAGATGGCCAGCTTTACAGACTGGTGCGCGAACTCTGCCGCGAGCGGCCGGAGATCAGGAAAGGCCAGGTACTCTGCCCCGGCAAATCCTACCGGCGTCCCATCGATTTCGTGTTTCTTTCGGTCGGTGGCAATGACATCGGTTTTGCCTCGATTGTTGCCTGGGCCTCGCTCCGCGACAGCGCATCGGCCAGCATCGCCTCATTTTTCGGCGCCACCGTCACCGCCGACGACTTTGCCGCTCGCATGCGCGATGTGCTTCCCGGCGCCTACGCAAGGCTGGCCCGCGCGCTGGAGGTCTCGCTTCCGCTCGGGGCAGGTAGCGATGGCGTGTTCGACTCATCGCGCGTCATCCTCACCGCCTATCCCGATCTCGTCACCAACGAGAGGGGCGAGTTGTGCGAGGCCGCGCCCGGAGACAGCGACGAGGAAGACCGCTATCCCGCAAACCAGTCGCTCGACATGTTCTCGTCCTGGCTCACCGCGCGCTCCTCCCGGCTTCAGGCTGTTCGCGAGCAGTTCTCAAGGCTGCACAAGCGCATGCGCGACCTCGCCGGCGATCATGGGTGGACCTTCGCGGGCCGTGTCTATGCCGACCAGATGTTCGAGGGCCATGGCTTCTGCGCCCAGAACATCCGCCGTATCTCCGACCCCGCCGAACAATTGATGATTCCGTGCAACGGCCGTGCCGAGCGCGATACCCAGACCTGCCAGCCAAGTTTCTCGGGCAAGGCCGGCAATTGGCGCCCCTATAATCCGGCAAGCCAGAATTATCCTTATGCGCTGCGCCAGCGCTGGGTGCGCACCTTCAACGATGCCTATATGGTGGTAAACCAGAAGGTGGCGAACAAGTCGGGCCGGATCGACGAAAAGGTCTCTGCCGCAGTCTTCTCCGAGACGACGGGCGCGCTCCATCCCTCGGCCGAAGGCCATGCGGCGATGGCGGACGGGCTGATGCTCAGCATCCGTCCTATTCTCTACGACATGCTTTATGGCGAGCGTTGATCAGGCCTTCCGGAACAGGATCAGCACCTGGCCCAGCCTGATACCCCACGTGCTGACGGCAAGGCGAAGTCCGGAAGTGAAGAATGACCAGCATCACGGGGTCATGACGCGCGCCGATCACTCGATGCGGCGAAAACGGTAAACGCCCACGTCGATCGCGGCCTCGGTGAAGCCCGCCTCGCAATAGCAGAGATAATAGCGCCAGCGGCGGCGGAAGGACTCGTCAAACCCGCGCTTCGAGATCGTCGCCCAAGAGCCCTCGAAACGCTCGCGCCAGAGGTTGAGCGTGCGGGCATAGTCCTGCCCAAAGGTTTGCAGCGTCTCGAAGGCCAAGCCCGCGCGCGCGGCCTGTTCTGCAAGGATCGATTTCGTGAGCAGCATGCCGCCCGGAAAGATATAGCGCTGGATGAAATCGGCGCTGCTGCGGTAATCGGGATAGACGCGCTCGTCCATGGTAATGGCCTGCACCGCGGCACAGGCACCAGGCTTCAGCCTCTCGCGGAGCACGCGGAAATAGGCAGGCCAGTTCGCCTCGCCCACGGCCTCGATCATCTCGATCGAGGCAACCGCATCGAAGCTTCCCGCCGCATCGCGGTAATCCTGGAAACGCAGTTCCGCGCGGTCACCGAGGCGTTCCTGCGCAAAGGCCAGTTGCTCGCGCGAGATCGTCAGGCCCGT
>JBKJQU010000155.1:0-7113 GCA_046594995.1 Aestuariivirga sp. | reverse complement strand
GCAATCGACATTCTCGTCAACAACGCCGGCATCGCCATGGCGCAGGATTTCCTGTCGATCACGGAAGCCGATTACGACCGCGTGCTCGGCATCAACCTCAAGGGCTCGTTCCTCATGCTGCAGGCCTGCGCGCGGCACATGATCAAACAGGCGGAGGCCGGCAGGAAACCCGGCGCCATCGTCAACATGTCGTCAGTGAACGATACATTGGCGATCCCCACGATCGTCTCTTATTGCATCTCAAAGGGCGGCGTCTCGCAATTGACGCGCGCGACCTCCATCTACCTTGCGGCCCATGGCATCCGCGTCAACGCCATTGGCCCCGGCTCAATCCGCACCGACATGTACAAGGGCGTGGTGGCCGATCCTGCCGCCGTAAAGCGCGTCATGTCGCGCACGCCTCTGGGCCGTCCGGGCGAGCCCTCGGAAGTCGCCTCCATCGCCGCCTTTCTTGCGTCCGATGATGCCAGCTACATCACCGGCGAGACAATCTATGTGGATGGCGGCCGCATGCCGCTGAACTATGTGGTGCCGGTCAAAGAATGATCCGCGAGGGCCGCGCATCGGACATTGATGCCATTTTCCACGTCCGTACCTCCGTGATCGAGAACCATTTGTCCGTCGAACAGATGGCGGCCATCGGCATTACGCCCGAGAACATCATTGCGAACATGCAATCGGGCGACCTCGTCTGCTGGGTGGCGGAAGACAACGAAAACGTCGTCGCCTTCTCGATGGCCGACCGGCGCGACGCCAGCATTTTCGCGCTGTTCGTTCTACCCGCGCATGAGGGCAAGGAGTATGGCACGAAACTGCTCGATGCCTGCGAGAAATGGCTGACACAGCAAGGTCACAAGCAGGCAACCCTCAACACCGGCCGCGGTACGAAAGCCTATGCGTTCTACTGCAAGCGCGGATATGTCCCGACCGGCGAAATCTCCGGCCACTTCGCAGAAGACGATATGTTTCGGAAGAAGCTGTAGCCCACGGATTAGTCGCTCAACTCATTACTCAAACCGTCACCCCGGCGAAAGCCGGGGCCCCGCTTTGGCAGCCCCAAAGGAAGCTGGGTCCCGGCCTGCGCCGGGATGACGATATTGAGTTTGGACCAGAACCTCAAACCAAAGGCCTCTCCCGCTTCACCACAATCTCGGCCTCGCCAAACTCGCGCGCGAACTTGTGCCCGTCATAGACGGCCTGCGCGATGATGCCTGGTGCCTTGCAGTCTCCGATGCGCACCAGCCTCGAAAGCCCGCGTCCATGCAATGCCTGCCATAAGTCCTCATCCGGCTCGCGCGATGTCACCGGCACGAAGGCGTCGCAGCCGATCTCCTGCTCGCGCCCTGAATACACGCAACTGATCGCCGCACTCCCTTCGCGCAAGCCAGCGACGGCCGAGTTGACAACGATCGTAACACCGCGCTCGATCAGTCGCGTATGCGTCCGGCCCTGCTCCGCGGTATATTCCGACCATGCCGAAACCTTGCCCTCGCTCGTCACATAGGTCACGGCAACACCGCGCTCCGCCAGATGCTCCGCGATGGCCGAGCCCACATAATAATGGTCATCGTCAAACACCACGGCATGGCCCGTCACCGCGGCACCCGCCATGACGTCTTCAGGGGAAAGCGTCCGCGCATCGGCATAGCTCGCGATCGCACTTCGGAACGAGCGCCCGCGCCCATCCTTCCGCCACCGACTGCCCGCCGCCACGGCGACATTCGCGATGCCGGTATCGATCACGTCCTCCGCACTCATGCGGCTCTCGCGGAAAATCTCGACATTCGAAAGCTTGGACAATTGGTGCACCCGCCAGTCGCGCACGCGGCCCCACTCGATGAGCCCCGGCAGCTTGGTTTCCC
Source organism: Aestuariivirga sp. (assembly GCA_046594995.1). GTDB lineage: Bacteria > Pseudomonadota > Alphaproteobacteria > Rhizobiales > Aestuariivirgaceae > Aestuariivirga. Next base: position 5,251 of record JBKJQU010000155.1, on the reverse strand, counting down.
AGTTCAACCTGCCGCCCAACACGGATGAAGCCTCCGCCAGCTTCACCTCGTGCCCGCGCTTGCCCAGCGACATCGCGGCTTCCAACCCTGCTGGCCCTGCGCCGATCACCAGAACGGACTCACGCTCTTCAGCCAGAGATATTCTCTCGGGATGCCAGCCGCGCCGCCACTCCTCGCCCATCGTCGGGTTCTGCGTGCAGCGGATGGCGACGCCCCGCCCGTCGCAGGCGTAGCAGATGTTGCAGCCAATGCATTCGCGGATATCGTCTTCCTGGCCCTCGCGGATTTTCGCCGGCAGGAACGGGTCGGCAATCGAAGGCCTGGCCGCGCCGATCATGTCGACGGTCCCGCGCTTCACCATCGACAGCATGGTCTCGGGACTGGTGAAGCGCCCAACGCTCACCACGGGCTTTCCCGTCACCTTCCGCACATGCGCGATGCGGGGCTCGAGCGAGCCTTCCTTGTGAAACCGCGAAACGCCCATTTCCTGATAATAGTCCGCAATCGTCACGTTGAAGAGATCGACCATCGGCGCGATTTCGGCCAGAAGCTCTGAACGTTCCTCTTCGCCACCGCCGTCCTCGTTGTCGACCTCGATGCGGATCGCCACCGCGCAACGGTCCCCCACCGCATCGCGCGTGTCGGCGAGTATCTCGCTCAGCAGCCGCGCGCGCTGCTTCAGCGTTCCGCCATAACCATCCGTGGACTGATTGATATCGCCATCGAGAAACTGCCCCAGAAGATAGGTATGTGCCGCATAGACATAGACGATGTCCATGCCTGCCTGCTTGGCCCTCAAGGCCGCCGCGCGGTGCCATGCCCGCAGCTGCGCGATATCGGCCAGATCCATCTTCGCGCATTGCCACGGGTCACTTGCGACGGGAAGGCTTTGCGGCCCCCATGCCGTCTCGCGCGATTGCAAGTTGGAGGAGCGAAGCCCGCCATGCCACAGTTCCACGCCAGCCAGCGCGCCGTGGGCATGAACGGCCTCCGCCATTCCCGCCATGTTGCGCGTGTCGCCATCGTCCCACAGGCTGGCGAAGGGCGCGGGAATATCGTCAGACGACGGATGAATGGAGCAATATTCGGTGTTGACCACGCCCCACCCGCCCTCGGCCTTGATGGCGCGCATGGCGTTGAGCGTGGCCGGAAGTTGATATCCCATGCCGGTGCAATGCGGCACCTGGTAGAAGCGGTTCGGCGCCGTCACCGGTCCAAGCCGCACGGGCTCGAACAACACATCAAATCGCGGATCGCGCGCCATACTCGTCTCCCTGATCTGGAGATGAGGCTAGCAAACCGCGCGCCCGACTCGCAATGTCACCCGACGATGATGACCTGCCCGTTCAACGCACCCTCGACGCTCTTGGCGAAAGCAAGCCCGACGCGGACGGAGGACACAGGTTCATGACCGGGGAAATACCCATCGTACTTCGTGGCGGACTCTTCCAAAAGCCCCGGGCTCACCGCGTTGATGCGGATACCGCGCGGCATCTCGATCGCCGCACCCTTCACAAAAGCGCCGATCGCGCCATTGACTGCCGCTGCACTCGCACCCTTCCGCACCGGATCGCGGTCGAGCACGCCGCTCGTCAGCGTGAAGGAGCCGCCGTCATTCACATGATCGAATCCAAGCAGAACCAGGTTCACCTGCCCCATCAGCTTGTCGTTGATGCCTTTGCGGAACTGCTCGGGCGTCATCTCGGCAACAGGTCCAAAATGCACGTGGCCGGCAGCTGAAACCACCGCATCGACTTTCCCCACGTGTTTGTACATGGCGCGCACCGATGCTTCGTCCATCAGGTCCACGGTCACATCGCCTGACGAACGCCCGGCCTTCACGATCTCGTGGCGGCGCGACAGTTCATTCACCGCCGCCTGCCCCACGGTGCCAGAGCCGCCCACCACCAGAATGCGCATTATTCGTCGCCCTGTCCGCGCTTCAAAGTCTTCAACTTGGCGAACACCGAATCCGCATCATAGGTCGGCTCGCTCTCGCGCGCGGAAGGTGCGGACGGCGCAAAGGTCGGCTCGTTGGCGGCAGCGGAGGCTGCGGCAGCCGCAGCGGCGTTTGCCGCCGTGCCTTCGACTTCGGAAGCCGGAATGAGCGTGCGGGCAGGTGCCACCGATTCCATCGGCTTGCCCGCCTTGCGCGCGGCCTTCTGCACGGCGAAATCGAGGTCGAGCTGTGAGCAGATGCCGAGCGACACGGGATCGACCGGCTTGATGTTGGCCGCGTTCCAGTGCGAACGCTCGCGCACCGAGGCGATTGTCGACTTCGTGGTGCCGACCAGCTTCATGATGGAGGAATCGGGAAGCTCGGTATGATAGCGCAGCAGCCAGGCGATGGCATCCGGCCGGTCGCCACGGCGCGACACCGGCGTATAGCGGGGGCCCGCGGTGGACTTCTGCACCGAGATGTTGACCTTCGACTCGAGAATCTTGAGACGGTATTCGGGGTCTGTCTCCGCCTTGGCGATTTCCTCGCGTGTCAGCTGCCCGCCGGTCACGGGGTCGAGCCCCTTGATGCCGGTTGCCACGTCGCCATCGGCGATGCCCTTCACTTCCAGTTCATGGAGATGGCAGAAGTCGGCGATCTGGCGGAAGGAGAGGCCGGTATTCTCGACCAGCCAGACGGCGGTTGCCTTGGGCATCAGTGGTATGCGGGACATGATCTTTCACTCCTTGAGAACCGTTTTTTCAGGTTCCCTGTCTTTGCGACAGCATGTTGGGGATAGCCCTGTATAGATTGCAACGGTCCCCTGCGCAACGGAAACCGGATAGCCTCTCAGCCAGTGGCGCCGGGCCAGAACAGCCACAGGAGAAGCGCGGCGCAGGCAAGCCAAATCCAATTATCAACGTGAAAAAGCAGAAGATGCATCAGACTTTACGTATTGTCGCTTGGCAGATTTTGCTGGCCGACCCACGCCCCTGAAAGACGGTCAAACCAGACATAAAGCATACTATACTTGACATAAAGTCCTGTCTATCATACCATCAGGCATCTTTCGCGTTGTACAGGACGCCACCATGTCTCACGAAGAACGCAATGCCTGGACGTCTCTTGCCGGCAACCTGGCCATAAACGCCTGGGTCGTCTGGCGTTTGAACGCACTTCGCGGCTCCGGCGCACTCGATGGACCCGACGCGCCACAGGTCTGGGCGCAGCTGGTTGTCTGGGTGATCGTGGCATCCGTCATCCTGGTCGTCAGCATGACGGTCCTGTTCAACGTGGGCTACGCCATCGTTTCCCGCGGCGACGCGGCCGCGATCCGGGACGAGCGCGACCACCTGTTCGAGAACCGCGGCATGGGGATGACCATGGCCGTCATCGCCATCGGCTTTGTAGCAGGCTTCGCCGCTCTGGCCTGGGGCGTACGTCCAGTGACAGTGTTCATAATCCTCTACTTCGCCTTCGCCTTGGGCAGCCTTGCGGGCGACGCGGTGCGGCTGGCCAGCTATCGCGGCGATTGCTGAGGCATGAGCCTGCCCATTTCCAACACCATCCGGCGCTTGCGGTTCGATGCCGCCGAGATGACGCAAAAGGACCTTGCCCAGAAAGTTGGCGTCACCCGGCAGACCATCGTCGCCATCGAGAACGCGAAATACGCCCCGACACTGGAACTGGCGTTCCGCATCGCGCGCGCCTTCGACAAGCCTCTGGAAGAGGTCTTTATCTACGATCCACCTGAAAAATAGTCGTCAACCCCAACTTTCATAAAGGATTTCACCATGGAACGCCGTTCCAGGACCAGCCTTGCCTTGCCTGCCACCCTGATTGTCCTCAGCGCCATACCCATCGTCATCAGCCTGGTGCGCCTTTTCCAGGTCCCGCTGAGTGCCCTGCCAGACGATGCGTTCTATTTCGACGCCGTGCCAGTCTGGCATTTCATCCATGCGGCAGCTGGCGCGCTGTTCGGCGTGCTTGGCCCGCTTCAGTTCGGCCGGGTGCTGGCGGGACGGTTTGGCCGGGCGCACCGCGTGGCCGGGCGGATCTTCATTGGTGCCGGGGCCCTGCTGGCGCTGTCGTCGCTGCGGCTGCTCTGGCAGTTTCCGGGCCACTCGACTGCCCTGCTCGACCTTGCACGCCTTGCGGCGGGACTGGCACTCGGGGCGTCCTTGATCTTGGCCGTGCTTGCCATCCGCCGCCGCCATGTCTTGGCGCACCGGGCCTGGATGATCCGGGCCTATGCCATCGGCATGGGGGTCTCGACCGTTTCACTGATCTTCTTTCCGATCTACATCGTCACGGGAGAGCCTGTGGAGGGCCTTGCCTCGGACATCGTGTTCGTCGCGGCCTGGTCCCTCAACCTCGTGTTGGCGGAGTGGGTGATCCGGCGCCGGCCGGAACCTGGAGCTGTCCCCCTGCCCGTTTCCGCCCGCTGAAGCCCATGGCCTCGCCCCTGCCCGGATAGCCTCTCAGTCCGTGGCCACGGGCCAGAACAGCCACAGGAGAAGCGCGGCGCAGGCAAGCCATATCGCGATGATCAGCGCCAGCCCGGCGCTGCTCCGGGGCCTCTCGGCGCGGCGCGAAGCTTCCGCACGAAATTCCTCCATCAATGCTGCGGGCACCAGCCGCACCGCCAGCAGGATGCCGAGCGGCACGAGGATTACGTCATCCAGATAGCCCCGGAATGAAATCGGGGATCAGATCGATGGGGCTCAGCGCATAGGCCGCCACCACGGCGGCAACCGCCTTCGCCGCGAAGGGCACGCGGGCGTCGCGCGCCGCGATCCACAGCGCTACCACATCCCGCTTGATGGCCTTCGCCCAATCCTTCAGGGCGTCAAACCTGGCCATTCACCAGCACGATCTTGCCGATATGCTCGCTTGATTCCATCAGCACATGGGCCTCCGCGGCTTTTGCCAGCGGAAAGGTCCGGTAGATGATCGGCTTCAATTGTTCTGCTCCGAACAGCGGCCAAACGTTTTTTTCCAGCGATCTTGCGATCTCGGCCTTCTCGGCCACCGTACGCGGGCGAAGTGTGGAGCCTGTAAACGTCAGCCGCTTCAGCATGATGGGCATCCAGTCGGCCTCGATCTTCGAGCCCTTTTGGAAGGCGATCATCACGATCCGCCCATTCGTGTTGATGACCTTGAGGTTCTTCGCCACATAGTCGCCCCCCACCATGTCGAGGATCACGTCGGGCTTTAAATTCTTTGCCGCGCATTCGGCCACGAAATCCTGTGTGCGGTAGTTGATGGCATGGTCGGCGCCAAGCTCCAGGCAGGCCTGGCACTTCTCGTCCG
>JBKJQU010000015.1:0-6274 GCA_046594995.1 Aestuariivirga sp. | reverse complement strand
ACGAAATCCCGACGGTTCTCGAAACCAACGACAATATCGTTGTATTCTGGCGCCCGAAGGACCCTTTGAAACAGGGCCAGAGCTATAATTTCGTCTACCGCCTGCATTGGTGCGCAGATTGGCCAGTGGGCGTGGAACTTCCAATCGCCAAGACCGTTTTCTCGGGCGCCGGGGTCGATCCAAACTATTCCGCCACGACACCTTCCTACGATCCTAACCTGCGACTTTACGTTATCGAATTCGCAGGCGGAGAACTGGAAGGCGACCTTACACCGGATGTTACAGCGAACGCCGGTGTCATCTCGAACGTGCATATAGCCAGAAACGACGTCGAGAAGACGACGCGACTTGCTTTTCAACACGACGTCAATGGGACAGATATCGCAGAACTCCGCGCCGTACTGAAGCGCGATGACAAGAAGGTTAGCGAAACATGGCTCTATCGCTGGACGAGAAGCTGACACTCGAACAGACAACGCCACCGCCAGCGCCGCTTGACATGCCCGTCCAGGATTTCAACTCCTGGCAGGGCACGCGGTGCGACATCGGCAATGGCTTCGGCGTGACGCTTGCCCGCGTCTTCGTGTTTGGCGCATCGGCGGTGCTGACGGCTTTTGGCACCTACAAGATGTATCAGGTCATCAGCGCGGTGAACGTCACCTGGCTACAGGTCATTTTCGCAACATTCTTTGCACTGACTTTTGCGTGGATCGCGTTCTCCTGCGCCAGCGGCATCCTTGGATTTCTCGTGCTGATGTTCGGAAAGCCCGCGAATCCTCCGCTGGCGGAGCTTGAGGCCTGCGGCCGCACGGCGCTGCTGATGCCGGTCTATAACGAGGATCCGGACCGCGTGTTCGAGGTGCTGGAAGGCATGGGCCACTCGCTGCGGCGGGCAAATGCCGCGAAGCATTTCGATATCTTCGTGCTGAGCGATACGCGGAAGGCAGATGTTGCGGAAGCCGAACTGGTTGCCTTCGAACGGCTGCGCCGCCGCCTTTCCGGCGTGATGGGCGTTTATTACCGTAAACGTGCCGACAACCATCACCGCAAGGCCGGGAACATCGCGGATTTCGTGACGCGCTGGGGCGGCTCTTACGACCACATGATCGTGCTCGACGCCGACAGCGAGATGAGCGGCGAAGTGCTCGTGACGCTTGCCCGCGCCATGGCCGCCGACCCGCAGGCCGGCATTATTCAGTCTCTGCCCCTGCTCCGCAACCGCTGGACGCCTTTTGCGCGGATGACGCAGTTCGCAGGCCGCATCTACGGCCCGGTCGTCGCCGCAGGCCTGGCCGCATGGCATGGCCGGGATGGCAACTACTGGGGCCACAACGCCATCATCCGCACCAAGGCCTTCGCATCCTCCGCTGGTCTTCCCGAACTCACCGGCCGCAAGCCCTTCGGCGGTCATGTGCTGAGCCATGATTTCGTCGAGGCCGCCCTGATGCGCCGTTCGGGATGGGCCGTCTACATGCTGCCCCGGCTCCAGGGCTCGTATGAGGAAACGCCGCCGTCGCTGTCCGATCTTGCCTCGCGTGACCGCCGCTGGGCGCAGGGCAATCTTCAGCACATCAAGCTCGTCGGAACTTCGGGTCTGCACTGGATGAGCCGCGTACATCTGATCCAAGGCATCATGTCCTATCTCGCCTCGCCGCTCTGGCTCATGCTGCTGCTCGCGGGCCTTACCCTGGCATCGATCGCGCGCTATGCCGAACCCAACTACTTTCCCGACGGCTTCTCGCTGTTCCCCGCATGGCCCGTGTTCGATCCGGAGCTAGCACTCCGCCTGCTCACTGTCACCGGCGTTGTGCTCTACATGCCGAAGCTGCTGGGCCTGTTCCTGGCTCTCAAGAACCGCGAGCTTCGCCACGGCTGCGGCGGCACGGTTGGCCTTCTGCACAGCGTCGCAGTTGAAACCATCCTCTCGATGCTCCTGTCTCCCGTCATGATGCTGATCCAGTCGCGCTTCGTATTCGATATCTTTGCCGGCCGTGACTCCGGCTGGAACGCGCAGAACCGTGCGGACGCAGTCATACCCTTCGCCGTCACGCTCCGTCAGCACGGGTTCCACGTCGTTGCCGGGCTGGGCTTTGGCGCACTGGCCTATGCCATCTCCTGGGTCACCTTTTTCTGGTTCATGCCCATCATGGTGGGCCTCGTCCTGTCGCCGGCCATCGCCTGGGCCACGGGCCTTCCCGCATTCGGCCAGCGGATGTGGGCGGCCAACATCTTCCGCATCCCCGAAGAACGCGCCAAACCGGTTGCCATCGAGGTTGCCGCCGCAACCCTTCAGCCTGCGGAATAACCCAGCATCGCAAGCATGACCGGACGATTAAACCCCGGCGCGGGTCAGCGCATCCTGTCATGGCTGCGTCGCGATGCGTGGAAGTTTGCCGCGGCCTATCTTGTGCTGCTCGCCGTCACGGCTTTTCTGGGCCGCTGGAATGCGGAATACCTGCACGGCCGCGACCTCTGGCACTTGACTATCTCGCGCATGGTCGTGCCCATGGTCATGCTGGGCGTATTTGCCTCGTTCATCCGGCTGATTCCGGCATCGCTGATGCTGGGCGCGTCGCTTCTCTTCATCGGCACCGTTTCGGCCATCAAGCGCGAGGCGACGGGCGAGCCCTTTCAGGTCAGCGATTTCTTCCTCGGTGGCCAGAGCACCCATCTTCTCGGCTATGTCAGTTGGCAGAACTGGCTGATCGGCACCACCATCGCACCTGCCGCTTTCTATGGCTTCAAGTCGATCCGCTTCCGCCGCTGGAGCATTCCGCTCTTTGCCGTCTGTGTGGCACTGCTGTTCACCTACCGCCTCGAACCGGTCGTCAAGCTCATCCACAAGCATTCCTACTGGATCGGCGTCGAGAACCTGACCTTCAGCCAGGCCGAAAGCGAGCGCATGAACGGCCTCGCCACGCATCTCTATTTCTCGACCGCCGGCCTCCGCCTGACGACCCTCACGGCCCGCGAAGTGCAATCCGCGATGGAGGCACTCGACGCGGATCCGGCGCCACTTCCGCGTAACTCACCGCCGCCTGATGTCTTCATCGTGCTCGGCGAAGCCTGGTGGCGCGACCCTTCCGACAAGAACCCGCCCTTCGACAAGCTGATGAAAGCCGGTTTCACGGAAGGAACGGCGGTTTCTCCGGTCTATGGCGGCACCACGCCCAATGCTGAATTCGAAGTCCTCACCGCCATCCCGATCAAAAGTTTTCAGGCCGGAATAATTCCCTATCAGCATTACCAGGCCTACATCACCGATGCCGCCCGCACCCTGCCGCGGCTTCTCACGGAAAAGGGTTACGCCGCCCACGCCTATCATAATTTCACGGCGCGCTTCTGGCTGCGCGACCAGGTCTACCCACGCTTTGGCTTTTCAAGCTTCGACAGCATGGACCAGATGAAACTCGTAGTGCAGGACAATGACTGGCCAACCGATGCCGGGCTTTACGCCCGCGTTCTCGAACGGCTGGAGGAGTCCAGTCCGCAGTTCCACTTCATTGTCACCGTGGAGACGCACGGCCCCTACAAGCACAACAAGGCGCTGGATATGATCGACGGCAAGGAACATCCGGGCATCACCGACTATCATGACCGGTTCTCGCGCGCGGTGGACTCGTTCCTCGATTTTGATGCAAGGCTCCGTGCACGCGGCAAGCCCTATGTGCTCTTCGCCTTCGGCGACCACCTGCCCGGCCTCCGCCTGCACCAGTGGAAACTGGGCTGGAAGAGCGAGAACGATCCTCACCTGCACCAGGCGCCCTTCCTGATCACCAGCAACACCGAAGATGCGAAGCTCCTTCGTGACAGCCTGCAGGGCCGCCCCTTCACCTGCATCGCACCCGTCATGGTGCGGTGGCTGCGCCTGGGCATCGATGACCGCTATTTTGCCCATATGGCAAAGCGCTGCGCCGCCGCGCCGCCGGTTGAAGTGCTGCCTGCAGAAGCCGTCGTCCAGAACCAGCTTTTTTCCAAGGCGCCGTAACTGTTCCCACTGGAAAGATCGCTGCAAACCCGTTAGGGAGAGGTGATGAAAATGAAAGATACCTTTACCGACCGCCGTAAGGAAGCCGACGCCGCAAAAGCCCGCCTCCTGGAGAAATTCAAGACCCGCCCTGCCGATGACCCGGCGGCGATGGAGCGCCTTGCCGCCCGCGAGAAAGCCGCGACGGAAAAAGCCGAGCGCCATGCCGCGCGCGAACTTGAAAAGAAGCTTGCCCGCGAAAAGGCCACTGACGACGAAAAGATCTCCAAGGCCGAAGCCGAGCGTCTGGCCGCTGAAAAGAGCGTTGTCGACGAAGCCGCGAAGAAAGCCCAGCGCGACGCCCGCTACGCAGCTCGCAAGAGCCGCAAATAACGGCACCACTCCGCTCGCTGTAGTGGCTGATTATTTGCAGGCGGCAGCAGCGGCTTGCCGATCAGCGAATCCAGGATGTGGCTCAGCACTTCGGCGCGGTTGCGCGCATTGGCCTTGCGGTAGATCGCGTTGATATATGCTGTTTGACTGAGGACACGCGCCAGGGTTCAAAGACCACTGGCTCAAATGAGCATGCAGCTCATGTCAGCCCCGAGTGTGGGACTCACCCTAATTTTGAATTGGTGCGGGCGGCGGGTATCGAACCCGCACTTCCTTACGGAAAACGGATTTTAAGTCCGTTGCGTCTACCATTCCGCCACGCCCGCTGCGTGCACCGCTGTCTACACGCAAGTGTGAGCCGCCACAATTGAAACGCTCATCGGCGCCTCGCCACAGCCACATGCGTCAAGAGCCGGAACGCTTTCGCGCCCGGCCTACTGGCTGGTCTTCAGATCTGGATAACCATCTGGCAGTTTGGTGCGGCCAAGAGGACTCGAACCTCCACGATGTTACTCGCTACCACCTCAAGGTAGTGCGTCTACCAATTCCGCCATGGCCGCACGCCATTTCATTGGTGGGCGGTCTCTAACAGGCGTTTTCTCATTAATCAACCCCCTCGCTATGGCCTTTCTCGGGGCCTGTGTTTGGTTAGCGATTGGTGACCGGAATGCGCGGCATTTGGGGGGCCGCCTGAACCCCATCGCAAAGCCTGTTGGCTATTGTGGCAAGAATAAGAAGAACGGATGGGGCGTCACATGAAGATCAAAACCGCTGTGGGGGCGGCACTTCTGGGACTTCTGATCGGAGCTTCGGCGGCGCAGGCCACCGGAACATCGAAGGAAGGCTCGGCAAGGCCAAAACAGGACCACGCTACGACATTCGGCAAGGCACTTCCGCCCGTCGGATTTGTGAATTTCTGCGCAAGGAACGCGGCCGAATGCAAGCCGGGACGCGGCAGGGCAGCCAAGCTCGCCATGTCGCCCGAGCGCTGGAACCTGCTCTACCAGGTCAACACCTATGTGAACGGCAAGATCGCGCCGGTGAGTGATCAGGATCTCTACGGCGAGCCGGAATACTGGGCGATCCCGACGGACGCCGGCGACTGCGAGGACTATCTGCTGCTGAAGAAGCGCTATCTGGAAGGCCTCGGTTTTCCTGGCTCGGCGCTCCTCATCACCGTGGTGCTGGATGAAAAGAACGAGGGCCACGCGGTCCTCACCGTAACGGCGGACGAAGGCGACTTCATCCTCGACAACCGGCGGAACGAAATCCGCCGCTGGAGCGACCTCGACTACGTCTGGCTGAAACGCCAGTCGCCGAAGGACCCACGCAACTGGGTGGCGCTGTCGAAGGAAAAAACCATCGCCAACGGCGTGCTTGCCGGCGGCACCGACAAGTGAATTCGTGGGGCTACACGCCCCGCACAATAAAAGTCCAGGAGAGTTAAGCCCGGTCGGCGTCCCCTCCCCATCCCCCACCAGACCGGGCTTCTAGGAGCCGGCACAGCCCCACCCTGTGCCGGCTCCGCCCATTTCTGGGCGCAACCCCCAAAGCCGCACTTGACCGCGCCGCCGCCATGGCCAAACTGGCTGCAACACAACAACCGGCGGCCACCCCATGGATATCGAAAAATTCTGGTCAATCATCGACCAGAGCACCACCTTCAACGATCACGACGAGCAGGCCCAGTCGCTGGACGATCAGCTGGACAGGCTGCCTCCGGAAGAGATCGAAGCTTTCGAGCGTCTGTTCCAGCAGGAGCTCGCCAAATCCCGCACGTGGGATGTCTGGGGCGCCTACACCGTCATCCACGGCGCATCCGATGACGAAGGCTTCGAGTATTTCCAGCGCTGGCTGATCTCAAAAGGCCGCGATGTGTTTGAATTCGTGTTGGGCGATGCTGATGAACTCGCC
>JBKJQU010000481.1:0-8473 GCA_046594995.1 Aestuariivirga sp. | reverse complement strand
ATCACGGTCGATACCGAGAAGTTCGAGACGTCCGAACCCGGCATCTTCGCCATCGGCGACATCAACACCTATCCCGGCAAGCTGAAGCTCATTCTTTCGGGCTTCCACGAAGCCGCGCTGATGGCGCAGCGCGTGTTCAAGTACAAGAACCCGGGCGAACGGTTGCTGTTCCAGTACACGACCTCAAGCTCGAGCCTGCAGAAGAAGCTCGGCGTCAACTGATGTTCCTTTACCTCACGCTTGGCACCAACGATGTGCGGCGGTCGCGCAAGTTCTATGACGCGGCATTGGGCGTGCTAGGCATGGGGTGCCATTACGAGGATGAAAGCGAAGTGGGCTATGGCCCGGTTCCGGCGCCCGCGGAAGGCCGCAAGTGCTTCCTGTGGATCACCAAGCCCGTTCTGAAATATCCGGCGACCTGGGGCAACGGTACGATGGTGGCGCTTCCTGCGAAAACCCGTGCCCAGGTGCGGGATTTTCATGCCGCTGCGATCGCCTCAGGCGGAAGCGATGATGGGGTGCCGGGGCTTCGTCCCTACGGTGCAAATTTCTACGCCTGCTATGTGCGTGATCCCGATGGCAACAAGCTTTCAGTGGTGTGCGAGGCAGCGGAATAGTTTCAGCTGATCGTCTTTGCGCGGCGCATGCGTTTTTTTGCAAGTTCCAGTTGTTCCTTGCGGTTGGGGCGGCCGAGCAGCTTTCTGAAACCGTCGCGCCGTTCGTGCACCGACGCGATAGCGAGGCCCATGGGAATGCCCGTTTCAACCAGCAGAGCCTCACCCAGTTGCAGGCTCGATTCGACGGTTTCCGGCACGGCTTCGGTAACGCCCAGCGCATAGAGCTTCTGGGCATGGCGCTCGTCGCGCGCGCGCGCGATGATCTTCAGGTCGTTGCGGAGCGCCCGCGCCGCCTTTGCGACGTCATCGACACGCACCTGATTGTCCATGGTGATCGCCAATGCCTTGGCATCAGCCAGCCCGCAGCGCTTTAGGAACGCGGTGTTGGCGGCATCGCCGTAATAAACGGGCAGGCCGTTCTTTCTTTCGCGGGCGACAAGTTCGGCATCAGCGTCCACCGCGATATACGCGATTTTGTGCTCATCCAGCATAGAGGCAATGAGGCGACCGACGCGGCCAAAGCCTGCCACGATGACGCGCGACTGGTCGTCTTCCGTTAACGCTGTATTGAGTGCTGCGGCAGCCGCAGCCTTCTGGCGGAGGCCCTTGGTAATGCCTGCGCCGAAGCGTGCGATGAAGGGGATGGTAATCATCGTCAGCGTCACGATGAGCAGAATGTTGCGCGATGTTTCATCGGTGATGATGCCATAGCCCAAAGCCGCGCCAATGATGACGAAGCCGAATTCTCCGCAGGGGCCGAGCAGCAATGCGCTTTCAAGCGCGGCGCCGCGGCTGACCCTGAAAGTGCGTGCGAGCAAAAGCGTGATGATGCCCTTCAGCAGGATCAGTCCCAAGGCTGCGCCGAGGATCGGCAGGGGATTGTTGAACAGGCTGTCCAGATCAAGGCGAAGGCCGACCACAAGGAAGAACGTGCCGAGCAGCAAGCCCTTGAATGGCTCGATAATGGCCTCGATGGCGCGTCGGTATTCGGTTTCGGCCAGCATCAGGCCGGCGATAAACGCGCCCAGTGCCATCGAGAGGCCTGCCATGTTGGCGGCAACGCCGGTGCCGACCGCGATCAGCAGCGTTGCTGCCATGAAGAGATCGGCGCTATTGGTGCCCGCTACCATGCGCAGCACGGGGCGCAGCAGATATCGGCCGACGCCGATGATGAGCGCAATCGCCACGATAGCCTGCACAAGGGCAAGGCCGATGCTGACCGCGAAGTTGCCTTCTGTGCGCTGGCCCAAAATCGACACGAGCAGCAGCAGGGGAATGACGGCCAGATCCTGGAAGAGCAGGATGGCAAAGCTGGTGCGGCCCGTCTGCGAGCCGAGGCGTTTTGATTCAGACAAGAGCTGTACGACGATTGCTGTGGATGACAGCGACAGGGCCGCACCCATGACCAGTGCGATTCTCGTCTCGAACCCCAGCGCCGTTGCGATTCCGGCAATTGTCAGGAACGAGCAAAGCACCTGCAAGCCGCCGAGCCCGAAGACCAGCCGCCGCATGATGTTCAGGCGTTCGAAGGAGAGTTCGAGGCCGATCAGGAACAGCAGGAAGACGACGCCCAGTTCGGCCACAGCCGAGAGGTTTTCCGAGTCGGCAATGACGAAGGCGTTGAAGACCGGAAGACTGTAGACGATCTGGCCCAGGACGTCGGGGCTCAGCAGAATTCCCACGATGAGGAAGGCCAGAACGGCGTTAACACCAACACGCAGAAACAGCGGCACCACGAGCCCGGCCACGCCGAGGATAATGAGGAATTCCTTGTAGTGTGAAACGTGTTCTGCGGCCATGTTCTTCCTTGCGCCTTCATCTTGTGGCATTCGAAGGGGAATTCAAAGAGCTTAAACGGAGTGCCGCCCATGACAGCCGTGAGACCGCGTGGCCGTGACCTTGGATTGCCTTTTCCCGGTCATCCGGGTGCGGACAATGCCATCACCGACGTGACAGGCGTCGAGGTTGGAACGGTCACGCTGATTTCGGGCGATGGCCCGCTCACCGTTGGCAAGGGACCCGTACGTACCGGCGTCACCGCCATCCTGCCGCGCGGCAAGACAAAGGCGCATGTGCCCTGTGCGGCAGGATACTATTCGCTGAACGGCAACGGCGAGATGACGGGCGTCGTATGGATCGAGGAGGCCGGCGAACTCCAGACGCCGATCACCATCACCAATACGCATTCCTGCGGCGTGACGCGGGATGCGACGATCCGCTGGCTGGTTTCGCGCGGTGTCGGCACGGGGCAGGACTGGGGCTTGCCGGTTGCGGCCGAAACCTATGACGGCGACCTGAACGACATCAACGGTTTCCATGTCACCGCCGAACACACCGTGATGGCGCTCGATGCGGCAAAGAGCGGACCTGTCGAGATGGGCAGCGCCGGTGGCGGCACCGGTATGATCACATATGATTTCAAGGCGGGAAATGGTTCTGCCTCGCGGAAGGTGGTGATCGCCGGCCAGACCTATACGCTCGGCGTTTTCGTCCAGTCAAATTTCGGGCGGCGCGAGGACTTCACGGTGCTGGGCGTTCCCGCTGGCCGCCACATCAGCCATGACAAGCTGCGCGGCAAGGACCAGGGCTCGGTGATCGTCATCGTCGCTACCGATGCGCCGCTGCTGGCACATCAGCTGAAGCGCATCGCAAGGCGGGTGCCGATGGGCCTTGCCCGCACAGGAACGGTGGGGAACAACTCTTCCGGCGATATCTTCCTGGCCTTCTCCACCGCCAACGAAGAAGCATTCGTGCAAAGGGGTGGCGGTGCGGTGAACATGCAGGCACTGCCCAACGCGAGTCTCGACCAGTTGTTCATGGCAACGGTGGAGGCAACTGAGGAAGCGGTGATCGACTCCATGATCTGCAATGAAACCATGTTCGGCCGCGATGGCAACCGCTCGATCGCGCTGCCGCATGACATGCTGGTCGATGTGATGCGGAAGTATGGGCGCATGTGACAAGTAGCAACGCTGGTATTGCCACTGAGCGTAAGCCGATCATTCCGCTGCCCAGAGCGATCGCTTAGATGTCCTTCAGAAGTCTCAGTGCATCATATATCGATGCGTGGATGTTCCGGGACGCAACAGCATCTCCGATGCGGAAGAGCTGGAATTTTCCTTGCCCATTGGTGCGGATCGCCTGGGGTTTTCCAGCAATGAGCGCGCGGTGATCGACCTCGCCGTGATTGAGGGACCGTTCCTTCAGCGAGAAGTAGAGATCCGCCAGAGGTGACGTGCCGTTCTCGACCACCACCTGGTCGACGATGCGCTCGCCGCAATCCGCCATGGTGTAGGGACTCCATAGCGTGGCCTTGATGCGGTTCCCCTCGCGGGCGAGCGCGCGCACACGCGTCATCGTGGTGATGGGCACGTTCTTGCGCGTGAATGCCTTCATGTATGGAACGAGGTTGAGGCCGCCCATTTCAGGAGAAAAGAATCGCTCCGGGCTCATGACCTCGATCGATACTCCGGCCTCGATCAGGAATTCCGCAACGGTCAGACCGGGATGTGCGCCGTTGTCATCGAAGACCAGAACTTCGCCTGCGGGCTTCACGTCGCCAGACAGGATATCCCAGCTTGAAACGGCGAGATCGGCGCCGTCCTCGATGCTGGTGTTCTGCGCCAGGCCGCCTGTGGCAATGATCACCACATCAGGCTCCAGCGCCATCACGTCATCCGCTTCGGCATAGGTGTTGAAACGCAAATCGACACCAAGACGCCCGCATTCCGACAGGCGCCAGTCGACGATGCCGATCAGTTCCTTCCGGCGCTTCAGGCGGGTGGCAATGCGTATCTGGCCACCTGCCTCGGGTGCGGCTTCCAGCAGGACAACACGGTGGCCACGCTCCGCCGAAACGCGAGCAGCCTCAAGACCCGCTGGCCCGGCACCAACGATCACCACTGTTTTCTGCCGACCCGCCCGGGGGATGACATGTGGCATAGTCGCTTCGCGGCCGGTCGCCGGATTGTGAATGCAGAGCGCCTCGTGGCCTTCATAGATGCGGTCGAGGCAGTAGGTGGCGCCAACGCATGGGCGGATCTCCTGCTCGCGGCCTTCCGAAATCTTCTTCACGATGTGAGGATCGGCGATGTGGGCGCGTGTCATGCCCACCATGTCGAGCTTTCCTTCCGCAATGGCATGGCGGGCGGTTGCGACATCATTGATGCGGGCGGCATGGAAGGTCGGAAATTTCGTCAGTGCGCGGACTTCTCCGGCGAAATCCAGATGCGGAGAGGCCTTCATGCCCGAGACCGGGATGACATCCGCCAGCGGCGCATCATGCTCGATGTGGCCTTTGATGATGTTGAGAAAATCGATGAGTCCCGAGTTCTTGAGACGTTGGCAGATCTCGATGCCTCCCGCCTTCGTCAAACCCTTGTCCCATGCCTCATCGGCTGCGAGACGAATGCCTACCAGAAAGTCCGGGCCAACGGCCCTGCGCACACCCTTCAGAATGCGCAGGGTGAAGCGCAGGCGGTTGTCGAGCGAGCCGTTGTGATCGTCTTCGCGCATATTGGTGGCGGGCGACCAGAAGGAATCCATCAGATGACCATAGGATTCGAACTCGATGCCATCGAGGCCCGCGGCCTTCATGCGGGCGGCAGCGCTCGCATAGTCTCCGGCGATGCGGTCGAAATCCCAGTCTTCCATTTCCTTCGGGAAGGCACGATGGGCGGGCTCGCGGATTGGCGAGGAAGACAGGACCGGAAGCCAGTCCGCCTTGTTCCAGTTGGTGCGGCGGCCAAGATGGGTGAGCTGGATCATCACGGCCGAGCCATGCTCGTGACATTCATCCGCGATCTTCTTCAGCCACGGTACGATCTCGTCCTTGTAGGCGAGAAGGTTGCCGAAGGCAGGAGGTGAATCCTGCGAGACGACGGCGGAGCCCGCCGTCATGGTCAGGGCGATGCCGCCTTTTGCCTTCTCGACATGGTAGAGGCGATAACGGTCGGTCGGCATGCCGTCTTCCGCATAATTCGGCTCATGCGAGGTCGACATGATGCGATTCTTGAGCGTGAGGTGCTTCAGCTTGTAGGGCTGGAGCAGTGGGTCGTTCGAGCGGATGAGCGTGCTGGTCATGGCTTGGCGGGGAGTGTCTCGGGGATGAGGGTTGAAAACGTTGTCTCGTTGCCCTTGGCGGGATCGCGCGGCACCAGAAGCGAAGCGAGAAGACCGACCAAGGCTATGCCAGAGCCGATCCAGAAGACGGCCGCATAATCGACATCCCATAGCAGGCCAAGCGGAATGGGAATGAAGACCGCCGCGATGTGATTGATCGAGAAGGCGACACCCGCCGTGGGCGCCATGTCTTCCGGATTACCGATCTTCTGGAAGTAAGTGCGATGCGCGATCGACATCGAGAAGAAGGCATTGTCCAGCATATAGAGCACGGCTGCCGCCCAGGGGTTCGCAACTACCGCGTAGAGGGCGAAGACAGCGAAGAGGCCTGCATGTTCGACCAGGATCGAGCGCCGTTCGCCCCACATTTCGATGAAGCGGCCCATGCGCGGGGCGATCAGCGTGGTGAAGACGGCGTTGGCGAGGAACAGCATCGTCATCTCGCTGACCGAGTAGCCGAATTTCTGCACCATCAGCAGCACGGCAAAGATGATGAAGATCTGGCGTCTGGCTCCACCGATGAAGGTTATGATATAGTAGAGCCAGTAGCGCTTGCGCAGCACCAGCGACTTTCGCTGCGGTGTGTCACCTTCGAATTTCGGGAATGCAAGCCAGATCAGCAGGCCGATGCAGGTGGCAACGAGGCCGCCCGCGAGAAACACCCATACGAAATCGAGGT
Source organism: Aestuariivirga sp. (assembly GCA_046594995.1). GTDB lineage: Bacteria > Pseudomonadota > Alphaproteobacteria > Rhizobiales > Aestuariivirgaceae > Aestuariivirga. Next base: position 2,056 of record JBKJQU010000481.1, on the reverse strand, counting down.
GCAGCCACTTCCACATCATAAAGATGAGGCCATAAGCGGCAATCGTCGACATCGAGGCGTAGGAATAGACCTTACCCATCTTGCTGGGCGCGTGTTTCTTCTCGAACCATTGCAGGGCCAAGGATTGTGCCGCAGTTTCGTAATAGTGAAACCCGAGAGATTTGATGACGGTCGTCGCATAGAAGCCAAGCGCCGTGGGGAAGAAGCCCGTAAGCATCACGCCTATGCCGATCGTCAGGATCGAGAGGACCCCCAGCGTCTGCTCGCGCATGAAAATGAGCAGGAACACCGCAGCAAAGGCCAGGAAGCCCGGTATCTCGCGCACAGTGTGTAGAATGCCCTGCTGCTCACCGCCGAAGCCGATGACATCGACAGCATAATTCGTGTGCAGCGCATTCCACGTGGAAAACGCGAAACTGTTCGCAATAGCCATGAGGGCCAGCGCGGCAAAGGGTGTTTTCCAGCCCTTGATGTCACTTGAAACTGAAATCGGCATCTGGCCGCTATAGCAGAGGCAAGGCACCGGTTCACTGCCGAACGGCATGCAGGAGATGCAGGGGCTTATTGCCTGACGACCGGCTTCAGCAGCTTCAGGACGCGCTGCGGCATCCGGTAATAGGCATGACGGAGCAGGGGGCGCAGACGTTCCAGATAGACCGCGCCATAGGCCCAGCCGGTGGCAGAAAGAGGCAGATATTAGTCCGACATATCCGTCCTCGCCGAGGACCATGAATCCTTGTGATGATCATTGGGATGCATCAGGTCGAAGGCCGTCATGCCGTCCTTTAGGGCCTGGCGCTGCGACAGGTCCATGTGAAGGCGGGCGGGCGAATAGTCGGTGAGTGTGTTCAGGTGCGACGTCACGAAACCGAAATGGGTACGCCGGTAGCGGAGCCCGATTTCCCATGAGATCTGGCGGCCGCCCGCCGAAAGAACGCTCACGATCAGGTCAGTGCCGCTCGAACCATTGCGTGTGAGTTCCTTCAGGAATCCGCCGATCCTGCTGCAGCAGAGCACACGGTTCTGCCGTCCACGAGTTTCGATCCACTGGCGCTTCTGGGCAATCGCGGCATCGATCACGGCATCGGCTTCAGTTCCGGGTTGCAGGATACTGAACTCCAATGGTCCAAAGTCTGCTTCCAGAGCATTCCGGATCTTCTTGCGGCGCTTCCGCTGTGCGGAAGTATAGCGCGCCTCGTAGGCAGCTTCATCGACAAACGCTGAGAGGTCAAGCCAGGGCGCCTTTTCGCGAAGATTGGCTCCGCGAAAAGAGGTTTCGAGGAAAGGGACCGCAGCAGCGTCAGCCCTCACATGCCGCAGGCGGATGACGTCCACTCCCGGCAATTTCTTCAGAATGGGCAAGGCGTCGGCCATCCAGGCAGTGGAGCATTCACCGGATGCTGTGAGAATGTCGCCATATTGCGCCACAGGTTCCGAAAGCCAGCGCAGAATGGTGAAAGGACCCGCTTTGCATTTGAGAAATGGCCAGACGAAGACCAACCGGGCGCCGCGATAGCCGGTGATGACCTGAATCGCATCGGGCGCCAGCAGTTTCCCATAAGTTTCGATCCAGCTTTTCAGCCAGCCAAAGCTCTGGAACACGGGGCGCAGCGAATTGGACGAGGCTTCAAGCTGGAGCCATTGCCCTTCGAGGGCCAGAAACGCTTCGGCACCGGCAATGACACACAGCGACGAGCCAGGCGGCAAGCCGTGCACGGCTAAGGCTTGAGACCTGATTTTTTTTAGACCTTCGCGATACAGGCTGTTCTGCAGATCAAGATACGTGTCCGCCATCAGGCCTGCTCCTTGGGAAATGCACCATCGCAAACATTCCCTGCCAATCTGTTTATGTCTTTGGCGGTGGTTAAGGTCCGGTTGAGGAGGAGGATACAATTGGGGGCAATACGTCCGGCGGAACGTCGGGCGGAATGAAGCGGCGCGGCGCGCCAGAGGCGCTGCTCCTCGAGGGCACTGCGGCGTACGCTGTATTCAAGTGAATGCTGGGGTTCTGGCGTCGGAGCAGACTAGTCGAGTGCCCCGATTGGGCAAGAGGCCC
>JBKJQU010000129.1:0-2533 GCA_046594995.1 Aestuariivirga sp. | reverse complement strand
TCCGGGGGCACTATTTGACCCTCGCGCCCTTTGGGCAGTTAGGCCAAGCGAAAGCCAGAGCCGAAATGTTCTCCGACCCGCGAAGAAATCCTGCCGGAACGGGCGCTGCCTTGCGCCACCCGCCAGCCCCTTAAAAGGCTGGCACTACACCGCGCCGGGCAGCGCCCGCGCCTCCCACTTCTTCTGAGGGACTCAGTGTCACCCTCGCAAAGGATGATGCATGTCTCGATGTTCTCGCCCCGCGACAGCGGGGAGAGAAAGGGGACCCAACGCAGTTGGGGTAAGAGAGGGGCAACCGGGCTTTGCCTGAGACTGCCCCGGTTGCCCCTCACCTATCCCACCGCTCACGCGGCGGGCCCCTTTCCTCTTCCCGCTCGCGCGGGGCGAGGACATCTCCCGCTCATTGAAATCGTCGGCCCGGCCCGTTAGAACTCACCCCAACATTCAATCGAGGGCCACCACATGTCATTCCTGAAAAAACTCTTCGGCGGCGGCCAGAAATCCGAAAGCCCAGCCGCATCGGCGCCAAAGAAGCAGCTCGACTACAACGGCTATGTCATCAAGGCCACGCCCTACAAGGAGCAGGGCCAGTATCAGACCTGCGGCACCGTTTCGAAGGACATCAACGGCGAAATGAAAACCCACCGCTTCGTGCGCGCCGACCGGTTCTCGGACGAGGATTCAGCCGCCGACCACGCCATCCTGAAAGGCCAGCAGATCGTCGACCAAGTCGGCGACCGGATGTTCGAGTAAGCCTTCAGCCGAGGCAGTAGTTGAAGCTCACGCTGATGCGGTTGCCTTCGGCACGGTTCAGCGGCACCTCGTGGCGGAGCCAGCTTTCCCACAGCATCAACGTGCCGATCTGCGGCGTGAAGCTCACATGGGATTTGAAGGCTTGTGGTGCCGTCTTCTTGCGTGGCGGGGCCGCCATCAGCATGGGCAATCGCGGGTCTTCATAGACGATGGGGCCGGCACCCTCGGGCACCGCCACATAATAGGTTCCGCTGATCACCGCATTGGGATGAATATGCGAGGTGTGAGAACCGCCCTCCGGCATCACGTTCACCCACAGCGAGTCGCACACGGGCTTCGTGCCGCGAAGGTCCCAGTGCAGTTCCCTGGCGAAGGCCAGCGCATGCTTGTCGATGTGCTTCACAAGGGCTGCGAATTCCGGAAAACGCCAAGGCAGGTCGTTCAGCGAGGCATAGGACGTATAGCCCGGATAGCCGTGCGTCTCGCTCCATTTGAGGCCTGCGGCATCGTCCATCGCCAGCGACATGGAGACGGCCTCAACCTCGCGGTTGAGTTTCCCGGTAACGATCTGGTCGGCGCGATAGATGCGCGTGGGGAAAAGGTCCTGGATTTCAGCCATGGACCTCCCGATAGCCGAGGGCTCAGTCGCCTTCAAGCGCCTTGACGACGATGGCGGCGATCTCGGCGGGCTGATGCTTGGTCAGGTCCTTGTTGATTTCCTTGAGCGTTGCCTTCACCAGATCGCCCTTTGCCGCCTTGCGATAGACGCCCAGGGCTACCGGCGGCGCGACCACGATGAGTTCTTCAAACTGGCCGGCTTTCAGGTCGGCTGCCATGTCTGCCACAATCTGTTCGATGAAGCGGTCCTCTGCCTGCTGGTGATAATCGCCTTGCTCGGCGGAGGAGCGGCGGCTTCCAGTGCTTTCCATCACGCTGGCGGCCTTGTCGGTTGCCAATTCGCGGTTCGGGGGAACGTCCTGGCCGTAGCCCTTGACGAATTGCAGGTTCGGGCTCGCGGTCTGACCCGTGTTGCGGAACACCATGGCCTTGCCGCCGTCCGTCACCAATACACGTGTATTATGGTTCAATCGCTTCATGGAATACTCCTTGATCAAACCTAACAAGATAGCGTTTGCAATGTTCCCGCCTTGCGGAAGATCAATTCCGGCTGCAATTTGTGCCATAAGATGGGGCATGCGCCATTTGTTCAAGTACGAGCATCGCCAGCAGCCCCTGGCCAGTGCCGCCACGTTTTCCAGCCGGCTGGTGCGCAACGGGCGGTGGGCGGCGGCCGTCATCATCGGTTCTCTGGCGATCGGAACGTCAGGCTATATGGGATTTGAAGGGATGGGCTTCATCGACGCCTTCCTGAATGCGGCCATGATCCTTTCCGGCATGGGGCCGCTCGGTCCATTGCAGAACGATGCGGCCAAGATTTTTGCGGCGCTCTACGCGATTGCCTCGGGCCTGCTGCTGTTTGCCATCGCGGGGCTGATCCTTGCTCCGGTCTATCACCGCATCCTCCACCGCTTCCATCTGCCGGATACGGATGAAGAATCAGACAAACCGCCAAAGTCTGCACGCAGGAAGGACATGAGATGAGCCGGACCCTTTCGATCGCTGCCGCGCAATATCCGATGAGCGAATTTGCCGGCATCGGCGAGTATGAGGCCAAGATCACCCGCTGGGTGGAGGATGCCGTCTCCCATGGCGCGGAGCTTCTGGTGTTTCCGGAATATGGGTCGATGGAACTCTGCTCCATCGGTGGCCGCGGGCAGGA
>JBKJQU010000094.1:0-3000 GCA_046594995.1 Aestuariivirga sp. | reverse complement strand
CGCCTATGGTGAGGAATGCCGCGAATGGGGCGGTGCCTTCGGCGTCTATCGGGGCTTGTCCGACATCATGCCTTACGAGCGGCTCTTCAATTCGCCGATCTCGGAAGCAGCGATCGTTGCCACGGCGGTGGGCCATGCGCTCGAAGGCGGGCGCAGCCTGATCGAACTCATGTATGGCGACTTCATCGGCCGCGCGGGCGATGAAATCTTCAACCAGATGGCCAAATGGCACTCCATGTCAGCGGGCATCCTGAAGCTTCCTGTGGTGCTCCGCTGCTCAGTCGGCAGCAAGTACGGCGCGCAGCACAGCCAGGACTGGACGGCGCTTGTCGCTCACATCCCCGGCCTGAAAGTGCTTTATCCCGCAACGCCCTATGATGCGAAGGGGCTGCTCTCCTCCGCACTCTCCAGCGACGATCCCGTGGTGTTCTTCGAAAGCCAGCGGCTCTACGACAGTGTCGAGGCCTTCAAGCCCGATGGCGTTCCGGCGGAGTACTACCGCATCCCCATGGGCGAGCCCGACATCAAGCGCGAAGGCAGCCACGTCACCGTGCTCACCATCGGGCCGTCGCTCTTCCCGGCGATGGCCGCTGCCGAAGAACTCGAACAGAACTACGGCCTGTCGCTCGAAGTCATCGACGCGCGCTCGCTCGTGCCCTTCAACTACGATCCGGTGCTGGCCTCGGTGAAGAAGACGGGTCACCTGCTCGTCGTCACCGAAGCCTCGGAGCGCGGGTCATTTGCGATGACGCTCGCCTCCAACATCACGCGCTTCGGCTTCTCCGACTTGAAATCGGCGCCGCGCGTGCTGGGTTCGCCCAACTGGATCGTGCCGGGTGCCGAAATGGAATCGACCTACTTCCCGCAGGCCGACGACATCATCCAGATCGTCACATCCGAAATGTACCCCGAGAAGCACACCAACCGCCGCGGTGTGCGGACGTGGAACGACATCGACCTTGCCCGCAGGGCTCTCTGAAAAAAGGATACACAATATGGATACGCCCGTAGTCATGCCGCAGCTTGGCAATGAAATCGAAGAGGCCCAGATCGACGGATGGCTCAAATCTCCTGGCGACATGGTAACGGCGGGCGAGGCGCTGCTGACCATCACCACGCCGAAGCTGACGATGGAGATTGAAGCGCCGGTTTCGGGCACGCTGAAGGAAATCCTCGTGCCGGCAGATGAGCTCGCGAGTGTGGGCACCATACTCGCCGTCATCACCAAGGGCTGAAATGGCGGAGATCGCCTTCAAGACGCTCGGCGGCGAGGGGCAGGACGTGGTGCTGATCCACGGCTTCGGCTCCGACCGTCTGTCTTGGGTTGGCAACTCCCCCGCCCTCATGCCACTGGCGAAGATCCACGCGCTTGATCTTCCGGGCCATGGCGACTTGGGGCTCGAAGTCGGCAGCGGCTCGCTTGAAGCCCTCACCGATGACGTCGAAACCACGCTCGATGCGCAAGGTATCGTGCGCGCCCATGTCGTGGCGCATTCGCTCGGCGGCGGCATTGCGCTTCTCATGGCAGCGCGGAAGCCCGAACGCATCGCCTCGCTCGCGCTCATCGCACCAGCCGGACTTGGGCAGCAGGTGGATGCCGCATTTCTCAAGGCCTATCCCGAAGCAGCCGATGCCGAAACGGCGCTGGCCTTGCTGCAACGCCTCGTCACGCGGCCCATCCTCATCAACAAGATGACGGTGCAGCGCGTGCTCTCCCAGCTTGGCCGCGAAGGTGCGCGCGATGCACTCCGCGCCATCGGCGGGCAGCTTTCCGCCAACGAAGAGTCCCTGCGTTCCGCCGCCGCCACCGTTGCAGCACACGGCATTCCACGCATGGTCATCTGGGGCGCGCAGGATACCATTAATCCGATTTCCCTCAAGCGGCTCGAAGCATTCGGCGGCTTGCATCACGTGATCCCCGATGCGGGCCACCTGCCCCACATCGAAACGCTTAAAGCCGCAAATTCGCATCTCGCCGAATTCCTGCAGAAACACTCCGTGGGCTGATCGATGACCAGGCTCCGGCGCGTCTCCCACACTGGCCTTTCGGACGATGCCTCGCTCAGGCTCCGCGCCGCCTGGCTCTATCACGCCTACAGCTTCACCCAGAATGAGGTAGCGGACCAGCTCGGCATTGGCCGCTCCACAGTCATCCGCTTGCTTGACGAAGCGAAGGAGCGCGGCGAGGTCCGCATCTGGATCGAGGAAGGCGAGAACCAACTGATCGAGCTTTCGGTCAGGCTCGAGCGTGCGCTGAAACTCGATGAGGCGATCGTCGTTCCCTCCGCCGGCGATATCGACCAGGCTTCGAAATCCATCGGCCTGGCGCTCGGCAAATTCCTGTCGGACGTTATCACCGACAACATGACGGTGGGCGTGGCCTGGGGTCGCACGCTCACCGCGTCTCTTGGCAGTTTCCACCCGCCGCGCCGAACCGGCGTCAAGGTCATGTCGCTGCTGGGGGGTGCGGTTGAAACGCAATTCGTCAATCCGGTGGAGTTCTCCTGGCGGCTTGCCACGGCGCTTCATGCGGAATGCTTCCTGTTTCCCGCACCGCTCGTTGTCGACAGTGCCGAGACCAAGCGCCGCCTGATCGAGGATTGCGGATTGGGCCGCCTGATGGAGATCGCCTCCGCGCTCGATCTGGCGGTAGTAAGCGCAGGCGACATCGGAAAGAACTCCGGCTCGCTGGTCCGCCACCTCATCAGTGCGCGTGAGCATGACGAGATCGTGGCCTTAAGCTGCGTGGCGGATGTGATGTGCAACTTCCTCGACATTGAAGGCCGTCTTATCGATCACAGCCTCAATGCGCGCACCATGTCGGTGGGGCTTGATGCCATCGCCAAGGCAAAACACCTCGTCATTGCCAGTGGCGGCAGTGCGGCACGCGCCGATGCCATCCTCGCGGCGATCCGCAGCGTGGGCTGCAACACGCTGGTGACGGATGAGAAAGCCGCACGGCATATGCTCGCGAAACTGGAGGGCTGATCTCAGCCCTCC